>RFJD01000422.1 GCA_003695015.1 Verrucomicrobiota bacterium
CAGATGCGCGGGATCCTTCGCCACCAGGAGAAATCCGCGCGGCTCGAGGATCGTGCCTTCGGGGAAAACGAAGTCGATGCCGCGATCGAACCGCCAGCCGGCCAGGTCCACCGCCTCCGAACCGGCGTTGTACAGTTCAAGATATTCGCCGGGCTCGGCCGGGTCGGCTCCCGCCGGGTGGTACATGATCTCGGTGAGCCGGACCGCCGGCTGGGCGGAACCGATCCACGCCCAAGCCAGCCAACCGCCCAGCAGGGCCGGCCGGAAACCTCCCCACACGGCACCCCGCCGGGGGCGGAAGTGCAGCCTCCCTCGTCGTTTCGGATGCGCCATACGGGCAGCCTACCCAGCCGATCCCATGCCAGGCAAAGCCCAAACCTGCGCCCACCGCCTTGGTTGTCCTGCCCCGGCAGGCATGCTAGAAGCTGGCGCATGGCGCGCCGTTTTCCCGGCTTGTGGCCGGCGTTGCGGGCCAGGCGTTCGCTGGCTCTGATCGCCGGGCCCTGCGTGATCGAAAGCGAGGACCTCTGTCTCGAGGTCGCCCGCACGTTGCAACGTGTCTGCCGCCGGCTGCAGGTGCCCTATGTCTTCAAGGCCAGCTACGACAAGGCCAATCGTTCCTCCGTGAACAGCCCGCGCGGCCCGGGCCTCGAAGCCGGGCTGGCCGTGCTCGAACGCGTCCGGGCCGAGGTCGGCGTGCCGGTGCTGACCGACGTCCATTCGCCGGGGGAAGCCCGCCGGGCGGCCGAAGTCGTGGACATCGTCCAAATCCCGGCCTTCCTCTGCCGGCAAACGGACCTGGTCCGGGCCGCCGCCGAGACCGCCGCGATCCTCAACGTGAAGAAGGGCCAGTTCCTCGCCCCGGAGGACATGCGCCAGGTGGTGGCCAAGGCCCGGGCCTTCGGCGCGCGCCGCATCTTGTTGACCGAACGGGGCGCCAGTTTCGGCTACCACAACCTGGTGGCCGACATGCGGGCCATCCCCATCATGCAGCGCACCGGCTGCCCGGTCATTTTCGACGCCACCCACTCGGTGCAACTGCCCGGGGCGGGTGGGGACCGTTCCGGCGGTCAACGGGAGTTCGCCCCGGTGCTGGCCGCGGCCGCCGTGGCCGCCGGGGCCGACGGCCTCTTCATCGAGACCCATCCCGAGCCGGACCGCGCGCTGAGCGACGGCCCCAACATGATCCCTTTGAGCGAGCTGCCCGCCCTGTTGCGGCGGCTCGTGCGCATCCATCACGCCTGCCTATGATCGAGAAACTCCTGCCCGTCCACGCGGTTCCTTATCACGGCCCGCCCGACCTGCTGCTGCGGTTCCGGAGCGTCGAGCTGTTCCTCTGCGACGTCGATGGCATCCTCACCGACGGCGGCGTTTACATGGGCGGCGAAACCGAGTTCAAACGGTTCAACATCCGCGACGGTTTCGGCCTGAAGCTCATGCAACGCTCGGGCATCAAGGTCGGCTGGATCTCCCACCGGCCCTCGCCCGCCACCGAACAACGGGCCAAGGATCTGGGCATCGATTTCCTCCACCAGGCCTCCTCGAACAAGGTGGACGCCATCGAGGACATCCTCGACCAAACCAACCTCACTTGGGACGAGGTCTGTTACATGGGCGACGACATCGTGGACCTCGGGGCGATCCGCCGGGCGCGGCTCTCGGCCACCGTGCCCGGCGCCCTGAAGGAAGTCCGCATGGAAGCCCACTACATCACCCGCGCCCAAGCCGGCCACGGCGCGGTGCGTGAGGTCGCCGAACTGATCCTCCGCGCCCAAAACCTCTGGCAGCCGTTGCTGGACGAATACTCGATCTGACCCGGTGAACGCCTCCCGGCCCTTTCCGTTCGTTCCCCGCCTCACGGCGGCCGTGGCCTTGCTGGGCCTCGGCCTCCATGCCGCCGAATCCACCCCGGCATCGGACGCGCCCGGAGGCCGTGTCGGGGGCGAGTTCCGGGTCGAGTTCCGCGACGAAGCCGGGCGGCTGGCGAACGTGTTGACCGGCTCCGGCGCCACCTTGCGAACCGGCGGCGAGGTCCTCTTGGAAACCGTCCGCCTGCTGAGCCTCGATCCCGCGGGCCGCACGAACTTCATCGTCCAAGGCGCCCGCTGCTCGTTTCGCGCCAACGAAAAACGCGCCCAATCGGCCGAGCCGCTGCGACTGGTTTCCGGCGACGGCCGGCTCGAACTGACCGGCCGCGGCTTTGCCTGGTGGCAGACGAACAACCTCATCCTCGTCAGCAACGACGTCCAAACCACCGTCCGGCACCGCCGCGATCCCGGCCAGCCGCCCCTCCGCGTGAGCGCCGCCCGGCTGGAGGCGCGGCTCGACTCGAATCAGGTCGAGTTCATCGACCGCGTGCAGGTGCGCGACCCGCAGATGGACCTGGACTGCGACCGGCTCCGCGTCCGCCAGGGCGCCGGCGACGTCCCGGACGACATCCGTGCCACGGGCAACGTCCGGATCGTCCTGCATCGCGACGGCAGCCGCGTCCGCGCCGGCGAGGCCCGATACCGGCTGACGGAGGAGGGCGAATGGATCGAGTTGAGCGGCCAGCCCGAATGGACCGACGGGGCGCGCCTGGCCCGCGCCGAACGGTTCCTCTTCGATCGCCAAGCCAACCGCCTCCAGGCGCTGGGCCGGGCCCGCATCCGCCTGCCTCGTTCGCCCGCAGGATTGTTCGCCACCCTGCCGCCGGCCGCCGCCACCAACCAAGCGGCCCAAGCCGAGCTGCTGGCCGAGAGCATCCGGCTCGGGTTGCCCGCCACCAACGCCCCGTTCCAGGAATTGCTCGCCGAAACGAACGTCCAGATCCGCCTGCCCGACCAAGCCTTCACCGCCCGCGCGGCCCGCGCCTCCTTCACCCCGCCGGACCTCATCCGGCTCGAGGGGGAACCCTCCTGGAGCTGGCGGGATTGGTCCGGCAGTGGCGAGCGGTTCGAGGTGCGAACCAACGGCGCCTTCGTCGTCGAGGGCCGGGCCCGCCTCCGCTTCCCCTTGGCCGGCCTGCCGCCCGCCGCCGGCGGTTCCAATGCCACCGCCACCGCCGCCGCTCGCTGGACCAATGTGTTCGTCGAGGTGACCTGCGACCGGATCGCCTCGGCCGGCCAAACCGCCCGGTTCACCGGCCACGTCGAGGCCCGTTGCGAGCGGGACCAGGAGGTCCTCGGGACGCTGACCGCCGGGGAACTCGAGGTCCATTACGGCGAACGCGTCGAATCGGTCCGCGCCTCGGGCGGCGTCGAGGCCCGACAATCCGCCCGCAACGCCCGAACCGGCAGCCGCGTCGAGCGCCGTTTGAGGGCGGCGGAAGCGATCGCCCGGCTCGACGAGGGGCTTCGGTTGAGGTCCGTGGAAGCCTCCGGCGGCGTGCAGGGCTGGCAAACCGAATGGCGGCCCGGGGCGCCCGCGCCGATCGTGAGCGAAGTGCGGTGCCGGGAGCTTCGACTCCAGCCCACGGCGGCCGCCGACGATCTGGAACGGCTCGTGGCCACCGGCGATGTCCAGGTCATGCACGGCCCCCGGATGGCGTGGGGAGCGCGCGCCGAGTACACCGGGGCGGATGGCTTGCTGCGGCTGACCGGCAGTCCCGTGGCCCTCTCCCCGGAAGGCCGGTTGCTGGGGGCGGATGAACTGCGTTGGAACACCCGCACCGGACGCGTCGGCGGGCGCGGCCGTTTCCGCACCTGGTGGCAGGACGTTCCGGTGGACACCAACGCCGTCCGCCGCCTGATCGAATCCGACCGCCAACCTTCTTCCGTCCCTACCACCCGACCGTGAGCACCACCGAAAGTCCCGTTTCCCCCTCCGCCGCCGATGCCGCCGGCCCCGGCCGGGCCGCCAACGCCCCGTTGCTGGAGACCCGGGGCCTGGTGAAGGAGTACCGCGGCCGGCGCGTCGTGGCCGGCGTTTCCATCGAGGTCCGCCCCGGCGAGATCGTCGGCCTGCTCGGTCCCAACGGCGCCGGCAAGACCACCACGTTCAACATGGTCGTCGGGATCGTCCGGCCGGACGAAGGGGAGGTTTTCTTCGACGGCCGGCCCATCACCCGGCTGGCCATGCACGAGCGGGCCCGACTGGGCATCGGTTATCTGACCCAGGAGCCCTCGGTCTTCCGCAAGCTCACCGTCGAGCAAAACCTGCTGGCCATTCTCGAGACCTGCCGCATGAGCCGGGAGGAACGCCGGCTGCGCTTGCAGATGCTGCTCGAGGAACTGGACCTCACCCCCCTGGCCAAGAACAAGGCCTACACCCTCAGCGGCGGCGAAAAACGGCGGTTGGAAATCACCCGCGCCCTCATCACCAACCCGCGCCTGATGCTCCTGGACGAACCGTTCAGCGGCATCGACCCCATCGCCGTTTATGAGGTCCAGAAGATCGTGCGCCGGCTCAAGCAACGCGGCCTGGGGGTCCTGATCACCGATCACAACGTGCGCGAGACGCTCAAGCTGGTGGACCGCGCCTACGTCATCCACCGCGGAGAGGTGCTCTGCCAGGGCAATGCCGAGTTCCTCGTGAACGACCCCAAGGCGCGGGAAATCTACCTCGGCCCCGAGTTCAACCTTTGACCGGGCTCAAGCCCACCCGAAAACGCGAAGGGGCGGAGGAAGGGAACCAAGCCCCGGCCCATGCCAAGGATCCGGCCCGCCCCCCGTGCAGCCGGCTGCCTCCTCACGTCGGCAGCTACGAAACGGCCCGTAGCCGCCGAGGTCACGAGGCGGAATCCCGTGGCTGCCGAGGTCTCGAGGCAGGCTCCCGTGGCCGCCGAGCTCACGAGCCAGCCCCGGTCGCCAGCCGCAGCAACACCCCCGCCAGCTCGCCCGCGTCGCTGCAAGGCTCGACCGCCCCTTCGCGGGTGACCACGCCGAAACCCTCGCCCCAAGCCGGACCGTTCACCACGCAGGCGTCGGTGCGGCAGCGGACCAGTTGTTCCCGCGCCAGCCCGAGAAGCCGTTCCCGGCCCCCTTCGACCTCGTATTTCCAGCCGGCGAGCCAAGCCCGCGGGAACCAGTCGCGCAGCTTTTCGATGAGCTTGGGCGCGGGGTCCAAGCGCAGCCACAACGGCCCCTCCCGGCTGGCCACCTTGCCCGCCTCGACCGGCCGCAGCCCCGAACCCGGCTCGCCCGCGAACAAACCGCCCGGACGAAAATCCGCCACCGCTGCCGCATGCCAGACGGCGTGGAAGACCGTGCCCTGATGGAGTTCGAGTTGCCGGCCCAGCTCGGCCGATCCGCCGAACTCGACCAGCTCGACGTCGCGGGGGTGTTCCCGGCAGGTGGCCGCCTCCCCGCGCATCAGGACGACTTGATGGCCACGGCGCGCGGCCTCGCGGGCCAGCGCCGTGCCGAGCGTCCCGGTCGAAAAGTTCGTCAACCGCCGGACCCGATCGATCGGTTCCCAGGACGGACCGGCGGTGATGAGGATGCGCATGGCCCCGGGGGCCCGCCCCGTTCAGCGAGCCCGGCCGGCGGCGCGTCCGGCCAGTTCGCGCTTCGTCTCCGAATGCAGCCGGTCCAGCTCCGCCTGCAGCTCTTCCTTCACCTCCCGGGCCATCCGGTCGATGAACAACACCGCGTGGGTGTGGTCGTATTCGTGCTGGATCGCCCGGGCCAACAGCCCCCCGCAATGGAAGTGCACCGGCCGGCCGTGTTCGTCCTGCGCCCGGACCTCGACCGAGGCCGGCCGCGTGATGTCCGCGTAGATCTCCGGAAAACTGAGACAGCCTTCCGGCCCGGTCTCCGGTGCGCCGGTGGGCCGCAACCGGGTGTTGATCAGCGCCATGGGCATGTGTTCGGCCGGATCCACCGGCCGGCCGTCGATTTCCATGGTGCTGGGGCGGTCCTCGACCCCGCGCACGTCGATGACGAACAACTGCAGGGGCACGGCCACCTGCTGGGCGGCCAGACCGACGCCGTGGGCCTCGGCCATGGTTTCGA
>RFJD01000423.1 GCA_003695015.1 Verrucomicrobiota bacterium
CCGCCCACCACCTTGGCCAGGAAGCTGTAGCTGACCACTTGGGCTTGGGCGACTTGGGAGGAAGCCAACAGCAGTGCCCCGGCTGCCATCGCTGAAAGAAGGATTCGTTTCATGGCCTGACGCATTCTCAGTTGATCCGTTTTATCTTGCCCAAGACGCGGCTCCACCCACAATGGCCGGTGTTCCACGTCAAATCTGGCGGCAGCATAGCCACGCTTGACTGTCCTTGTCAAGCCCTTGGGCGCAACAAAGTTCGAATTGTTTTCGCAGGAGGATTCTTTCGCCTCGGGCCGGTTTGGGACGCCCCGCCGCGGCAGAAATGGCCCGCGAGGGTGTGGGCCGGTGGGCTTTCGATTCGTCGGGAGCCAACGCGCGGGCCACGGGATCGCAACGCGATTTCCCCGGAGGGAGCCGGAACCGGGGTTCGCACTGGATGGGTCTGGACCGGCGGGACGGCCTGCGGTGTTTTGGCCGAGACCGGCCTTTGGGGTTGACAGCCGGCCGGCGGGCGTCCATACATTGTCATGACAATGCATGGGCGAATGATGGACAGACCCGAGCATGGAGTTCGATTGGACCAACCCGCCCTTTGACTGCAACGGCTCTTTGACTTGGCGCGACATCGAGGAGTCCTTCGAGGACCCGTTCGCCGTGCGCCTCATGCCGGATTCGTCTCGTTTCTCGGCCCAAGCGCGGTTCTTCAACCTCGGACGGTCCGCCTCGGGCAAGGGCGTCTTCAGCCTCTACCGGACCAACGGCAAGCAGATCCGCGTGATTCTGGCCCGCCCTTTCACGCCGGAGGAACAATTCTTCTACCAGCGAAAGATGGATCAGATGTTGGCGCAGGGATGACGGCGGCCCGGGACGGGAGGGCCGAAGGCGGCAGAGCGACGTGAACGTGATCACCAACTGGGACGAGGTTCCGCTGTTCGACAGCGAGGAGGCGGAGGCGGCGTTTTGGGCCGACGCCACGGTGGACCTGCGCCTGATGGAGTCTTCGGTGGCCTCCGCCACCGAGGGGACCGAGTCGGTGACGATTTCGTTGCGGATGGATCCGCGGATGCTGGCGCGAATCAAGCGGCTGGCGCGGTCCCGGTACCTGAATTACCAGAGCATGATCAAGCAGTGGTTGAGCGAGCGGCTGGAACAGGAGTTGCGCCAGCGCTGAAAAAAAGGGTTAACTGGCACGACAATTGTTTCACACCGGCTCAGAACCGAAGCTCATGAGAGCGAGCAAACAGACTGGCGAACGCGCCTCAGGTCCCCTCCCGGGCGAGGGAGGACGGATCGGGGGGGGCGGCTTCACGTTGATCGAGTTGCTGACCGTGATTGCCATCATCGCGATCCTGGCGGCGATTGGCGCCGGGTTGGCCGGTGTGGCGATGCGCAAGAGCAAGGAATCAGCGACCCGCGCCGAGCTGGCCAAGCTCACCACCGCCATCGAGAGCTACCGCAACGATTTCAACCAGTATCCGCCGGACAACGTGGTGCGCACGCAGAGCGGCTCCTACGTCAATGCAGCGATCAACCCGCTGTACTACGAGCTGCGGGGAACGGTTTCCCTGAACCAGGGCCGCGCCTACCGGTTGCCGGATCATGACGAGGAACTGTCCGCCTCGGTGATCAAGCGGGTGTTCCACCGGGGGGGCTTCCTGAACTCGGTGGAAGCGCCGGACACGCCCAAGAGTTACCTCAGCGAGGTCAAGGCGCGGCAACTGGCCGAGGTGGAGCTGGCGGGAGTGGGGCATGTGGATCTGTTGGCGGCGCCGGTCGAATGGCCGGTCAACCAGGCGGCGTTGCGGGACCGGGCCCCGCTGCGGGGGCTGGTTTCGGACGCCCGGCAACTGCGGATCAACCCATGGCACTACGTGGCCACCAACCCCACCAACAATCTCAACTCGTTCGATCTTTGGGCCGACATCTGGCTCGGCCGGGAATTCAAGACCATTGGCAATTGGAACAACTGAGGAGCTGACATGCGACGATCCTTCCCCCCATCCCTTCGTCGAGGTTCGCCCCGGCCGGCCGCCGGCGGCTTCACCCTCATCGAGCTGCTGACGGTGATCGCGATCATTGCGATTCTGGCGGGCATGCTGTTGCCGGCCATCAGCAAGGCCAAGGAGAAGTCCAAGGTGGCCACCGCTCGGGCGGACATGAACACCTTCGTGGGCGCGGTGGCGGCCTATCAGGCCACCTACGACCGGATGCCGGTGAGCAAGCCCTCCCGTGAGGCCACCACCGACCGGTCGCCGGACTTCACCTTCGGGACGGTGGCGGGCCCCAACTCGAACGGCACGCTCCTGAACATGCGGGGCGAGCCGCTGCCGTTCATCGGCAACGTGGGCGCCCGGGCCCAGAACAACAACTCCGAGGTGGTGAGCATTCTGCGGGACATGGTCCAGACCCCCGAGGGGCGGGACACCGTCAACGTCAACCACCAGTACAACCCGAAGCGGCAGAACTTTCTGGAAGGGTTGCGGGACGTGGGTTACCGCCGGCAACCGGGCGCGGGCGGCCCGGCCATCTACCAGCCCAACGGGATCGGGCCGGACGGGGTGTGGCGGGATCCGTGGGGCAGCCCGTACATCGTGACGATCGACCTGGACTACGACGGCAAATGCCGGGACGGCTTTTACCGGCGGGCGGCGGTGGCCCAGGAGAATGGCAACGTCGGCTTGTACGGCCTGCGCCGGCCGCCGGGGGGCGGACGTGACGATTTCGAGGTGACGGCTTCGGCCATCGTCTGGTCGCTGGGGCCGGACGGAATGGCGGATCCCGCGGCCCGGGCTTCGCAAGGGGCCAACAAGGACAACGTCCTGAGCTGGCAATAAACCTGCTGGGGTTGGAGGCGCTGATGGCAACGAGGCCACAAATCGGACGGTGGAAGACCGCCGGCGAACGGGGTGGTTTCACCCTGCTGGAGCTGCTGGTGGTCATCGCCATCATGGGGTTTTTGGCCGCCACCAGCGTCCCGGCGATCCGGGCCCTCACCCAGACCAACAAGGAGGCCTCCGGCGAGCGGCAGGTGCTGGACGAGCTGACGCTGGCGCGGCAGTTGGCGTTGAACCACCGCCGCACGGTTTACCTGCTGCTGTTGCCGGCGTTTCCGGCCGAGGCGCAGCGGGACGCGGTGCTGTCGAGTCCCCGGATTCGCGATCCCCGGGAGCGCCGGCGGGTGGCCGGATTGATCACCAATCTTTTTCAGCAGCAATTCCGGGCCTATGCGCTGTTCAGCCGGCGGAGCGTGGGCGACCAGCCCGGGCAGGGCACCCCGCGTTACCTGAGCGAATGGCGCACGCTGCCGGAGGGGCTGCTGTTCACGACGAACAAGTTCGTTTACCTCGACAAGGGCCAGTGGGAGGCGGTCTCGGCCTCGGTGCCGCTGGAACGGCGGCCGTTGCCCTGGGCGTTGTTTCCGTTTCCGACGGCGGAGAGCCCGCTGATGGTCCTGCCGTACGTGGCCTTCGATTCGTTGGGACGCATCCATTACGACGACGACCGCCGGCCGGCCCGGCCCGGGGAAGTCGTCAGCATCAGCCGGGGCAGCGTGTTCTATCCGCTCGACGCCCGCGGATTGGTGAACCTGCGCAGCGCCCCGGACATCACCATCAACCCCAAAGACAACCGGGTGGACATCATGATCAACTGGCTCACCGGCCGGGCCCGGGTCCTGAAGCCTGAGATGCCATGAAACCAGGCCGCATCCCATCCGACCGCAGGCCGCCCGTGCGGGGGCGAGAGGGCTTCACCATGGTGGAAATCGCCATCTCCATCGCGGTGGTGGCCTTCGCCTTGGTGGCGATCATCGGCGTGCTGCCGACCGGCTTCCAAGTCCAGCGCGAGAATCGCGAGGACACCATCATCGGCCAGGAAGGCATGCTTTGGACGGAGGCGATCCGCAACGGGGCCTTGGGGATGGACTACCTGACCAATCACGTCGAGTTCATCCAGCGGATCGAGCGGCGGGGCACGCAGGTCCAGACCAACACCTACCGTTTCGGCCGGGATTACTGGCGTGGCTGGGAGATCATCGGTCTGCTCACCTGGCCCAAGTACGAGGAGGACCAAAACGGCAACTGGCGCATGGTGCGGAGTCAGGCCTTGGTTCGGGCGTTGACCGGTTCGGCCGCCGATCTGGCGCCCACCAACCAGCTCGCCTTCACCTACCTGCTCGAGGTCGAGGCCATGCCGTTCAATCCCTTCACCCCCACCCAGACCAACTGGAACGCCGGCGGCCTTTCCCCGGAGGAGACGCTGGTGCGGTCGAACTACTGGGCCTTGGCCCGCCAGATGGAGCAGAACGCGTGGGAACTGAAGCTCACCCTGCGCTGGCCGGCGGAGCTGCACCCGCGGTTGGGACTGCGGACCGGCCAGGGCCACCGGACCTTCCGCGTGCTGCGCAGCGGCGTGATGGCCGCGGCGGTGACCAGCCAGGGATTGGAGGCGCGCCTGTTGAAGCCCTTGCAATTCAAAGCCCAATGACCTTGCAGTCCCCCCATCCCCGTCCGGCGCGAAGCGGCTTCTCCCTGCTGGAGCTGCTGCTGGCGGTGACCATCATGAGCGTCATCGTGGTGGCGCTCTACGGCATGTTCTACCACGTCCAGCGGGGGCTGCGGGCGAACGTCAACCAAGTGGACGTGCTGGAGGGCGGCCGGGCGGCGCTGGATTTGCTGGCGCGGGAGCTGACGCAGATGGCGCCCAGCCATCGCGCGTGGGGCCTGAACGCCACGGGCGCCTTGAGCGGGGCCTATGCGCCGACGGTGCAGGTCTTGGCGGACGGCGTGTCGCTGCGAACCAACGTCCTGCAGGAGGTGGCCTTTCTGACGCGTTACAACCAGGAGTTCACCGCCACCGCCTACCGGGTGTTGTACGCCGAGGGCGGGGTGGGGGTGTTGTCGAGCTATTCGACCAATGCGCTGCCATGGCAGGTCAATCCCACCAATCTGATCCACGCCGCCCTTTCGGCGCCGCCGGAGCTGTTCAGTCCGATGCTCGAAGGGGTGATCCATTTCCGGGTCCTGCCCTACGACCTGCAGGGGGTGAAGATGGAGTGGTGGCGGACCAATGTGGACTACGGCCCGCATGTCCTGCTGCTGCCCGACCGGCTCGCCTCCGAAACCCGCTACGGCTTTTTCAGCAACGCTCTGCCGGCCTTCGTCGAGGTCGAGCTGGGCGTGCTCGAACCCCAGACATGGGAGCAATACCGCACCTTCCCGGCGGGCTCGGACCGGGCCCGACGGTTCCTGGCCGAGCGTTCGGCCCAAGTCCATCTGTTCCGGCAATGGCTGCCCATCCGGCGCGGCTGGCAAACCACCACGGCGTCCCATCCATGAAGCGGCAACGACAACGCGGGGTGGCTTTGGTCATCACCCTGGTGATGCTTTCGGTCGTCACCCTGATGGCCGTCACCTTCCTGGCCATCAGCCGGCGCGAGCGCGCGTCGGTCGCCGTGGCCAACGACCAGAACACCGCCCGTCTGATGGCGGACACCGCCCTGGCCCGGGCCCAGGCCGACGTGGTGGCGCGGGTGATGGCGCATGGTTCGCTGTTGGACTACGACCTGATGGTTTCCACCAACCTCTGGTCGCCTTACGGGTTCAACACCGCCCAGCCGCTGGGCGTGCCCAATTTCACCAACGTCAACTACCTGTTCCCCCTGAACAATCCAGGCGGCTCGCTCTCCCAGGACCAGCGCCTGCGCGCCCTGGCCAACCTGATGTTCAACCCCCGCCCGCCGGTGTTCGTGCAGACCAACGCCGATCCGAACGCCCCGCTGGATTTCCGCTTCTACCTGGATCTCAACCGCAACGGCCGATACGACACCAACGGCCCCCAGCCTCTGCTCGACGCCTTCGGTGATCCCATCGTGGATGCCGACGGCAACGTCGTCAGCAACACCGTGGTGGGCGATCCCGAATGGATCGGCGAACTGGCCTACCCGGACGCGCCGCACTCGGGCACCAACCGGTTCATCGGCCGCTATGCCTACCTCCTGTTGCCGGCGGGCAAGAGCCTCGATTTCAACTTCATCCACAACAACGCGGCGCGCCACACGCTGGGCGGCCTGGCCTACTACCGCAATCAAGGGGTCGGCTCCTGGGAGCTGAACCTGGCCGCGTTTTTCCGCGACCTGAACACCAACGCCTGGGTGGCCTACGACTACCGCGGGCTGAGCGCGCCCTCCTCGACCGATTCCGGCTTGGACGCCTTCGAGTTCCTCGCCTGGCGTTATGGCGGGCAGGCGAACAACCTTTTCAGCGTGGACCAGCTCTTCGCCCCGCGGGCGGCCCAGGTGTTCCGGCAGGACTACATCGATGCCTACGCCGACGGCCCGGCGACGGTGGGTTGGGAGCCGCCGGCCAGCGACAACGACCAGGTGAACCTCCCCTGGCCGGGCAGCGACAACCCGCGCGCCTACTTCGAGATCAACGACCTGTTCGACACGAACAAGGTCCCGGCCGCGTGGCTGGGGCGGTTGCGGCTGGCCCAAACCGGCCGGTCCACCTATGACCGGCACACCTTCTACCGGATGCTCGGCCAGATCGGCATGGACTCCGTTCCCACCGAGTCCCGCAAGGTCAACATCAACTACGACACCCGTCCTCCCAACGGCCCGACCAATCTGGTCGAGTGGAACCCGGTGGATTTCGTGGTCACCGCCGCCCAGCGGATGATCGACGTCTCGCGGGTGCGGTTGAAGCCGGGGCAGGCGGGCAACGGCGTGCCGGTGGACCTGATCGGCGACACGGTCGTGCGCACCAACTTCTCGGTCACCAACATCATGGTCTGGCCGGTCAACGAGTACACGCCCACCGTGCACCGGTTGTTGCAGTTGGCGCTCAACATCTACGACGCCACCACCAACCGCACCCAATTGAGCGACTATCCGTATGTGCCGACCGTTCTGCGCCCGACCTTCCGCGTCGAGGAGACCAACGTGTTCATCAGCGGCTTCACCGAGGTGACCAACACGGCCTTCCTGCGGGACTTCGTGCTGCGCGATCTGGACAATCCGCAGGACCGCCAGGCCCTGGCCAGCGACCCCAACCCGGTCGTGTACGACGTCCCCTTCCTCATCGGCGCCAAGAAGGGATTCCCCAACTTCAACGAGTTCGCCATGCTGAGCGTGGCGCAGGTCAGCCGCCGGCTCGAGGTGGTCAAAAAGACCGTGATGGATCGCGCCCCCTTCCAGACCAACCTCAGCTACCTGATCACGATTTCCAACCGGTTCGGCGTCGAATTCTGGAACTCGTACTCGAACGACTTTCCGCGGCCGCTCCGGTTGCTGTTGCAGGGGGACGTGCGGATGATGCTGACCAACCGCCAGGTTTCCTTGGGCGCGCTGTGGATGGGCCGTTATCCGTTCAACTTCGCCGGGCCGGTCACCCCGTGGCGCGGGCGGGAGTTCAAGGTGCCGGTGTTGACGAACTTCGTGTTCCTGCCCGAGTCGGCGTATGCGCCGTTGCCGCGGCCGCATCTGGTTCCGGGCGGCACCAACGCCCCGTTCCAGCGCGGGCTCGGTTTTTATGTGCCGGAGATGGAGCTGCTGGTGAGCAACCGCTTCTATGCAGCGCTGATCGATCCGAGCACCGACCGGCTGGTGGACTTCGTGGCGTTTGGCCACCTCAACAGCCGGATGGACCTCACCCGGGGGCTGGCGGGCAACGTCCAGTCCGGCGCCGGCGCCCAGGCCGGCGCGCAGACGGGCGCCCTCGGTCTGCGCGGGGAACCGGCCGGCCTGTGGCTGACCAACCGGGTCGGCGGCGTCAACTCCCTGCAGGCGCCCACCGTCGGCGTCGTCAACCAGATGGAGATTTCCCTGGGCAACATCCGCGTCAGCGATCAGCAGTGGCGCAGTTACAACCGGGCGGGCACGAGCGCCGGCGCCAACGACAAGGAACGGGCCATCGACATTTTCCGGGAGTTCTGCGGTCTGACGCCGCTGGTCTATAACACCCCGCGCCGCCGGATGCAGTTGCGCGCGCAACTGGCCGGACGCACCGCGATGCAGGCGCCGTTCACCCCCACCCGCAAGATCTACCAGGAGGTCAGTTGGCAGGCCAACGATCCGTTGGTTCACTACCTGGCGGCGGACCTGCTGGATCCCCGCACCCGGCCGACCGACCCGGCCCGCACCAACACCATCCGGTTCGCGGTGCCGCCGACGGTGGCGCTCACCAACTCGAATCTCGGCGTGCTCAACCAGCGTTACCGGCCGTGGGGCGGCAACCCGTCGCAGTCCTACGACGTGCTGGCCATGGATCCGGGCGCCAAGGATCCCGGGGTTTACAGCTCGGACGACTGGCAGTTCCCCACCAACAAGTTCCCCAGCATCGGCTGGCTGGGCGCGGTCCATCGCGGCACCCCATGGCAGACCTTCTACCTCAAGTCCCGCGTCGTGGACACCAACCGCTGGCTGCACTACGCCGGCCATTTGGGCACCCACCCCACCAACGACTGGCGGCTGGTCGAGGTCTTCACCACCGCCCTCAATGACAACGCCTCGCGCGGTCTGCTGGGCGTCAACCAGTCCGGCCTCGCCGCCTGGTCCGCCGTGTTGAGCGGCATCACCGTCCTGACCAACACCACCCCCGCCGCCGCCCGCGGCACCAACACCGTGCCCACCTACGAAGAGTTGGTCATCGAGCCGAACTCGCCCCAGTTGCGCACCATCGTCGAGGGCATCAACGCCGCCCGCCAACGCGAGCGCGACTCGGGCGTCTATCCCATCGCCGCCTTCGGCCACATGGGCCGTTTGTTGGCGACCCCCGAACTGACGCTGGCCTCGCCCTACATCAACACCAACAACCTGCTCAACGATGCCATCCTCGAGCGCATCCCGCGCCAGATCCTCTCCTTGGTGAAAGAGGACGAGCCGCGGTTCGTGGTTTATGCCTTCGGCCAATCCCTGCGGGAGGCGCCCAATTCCGTCGTCATGACGCCGGGCATCTTCAACCGGATGTGCACCAACTACCAGGTCACCGGTGAGTTCGTCACCAAATCGGTGATCCGGCTCGAAGGCACGCCCGCCGGCCCGCGGGCGGTGATCGAGAGCTACAACGAGATCTACGGCGAGTAACCCGGCATTCCCGCTATGAAAGCACGATTTTGGTCGATTCTGAGCCTGCTCTGCTTCCTGGGCGCCATCGGTTTCTGGCTGGCCGGGGAACGGCGCTCCCGCGAGGAAGCCACGGCCCGGGCCGCCGCCCGAGCCGCCGCCCCGGCGTCCGGCTCCCCAGCCGCTTCGGCCGCCGGCAGCCGGACCCAGTTGCTCAGCCGCGCCGCCCTCCGACAACAGCGCCCGGTTCGGGCGACGACCGCCGCCGCCAACCATTCGCCCGCCGCCTCCGCGGC
>RFJD01000424.1 GCA_003695015.1 Verrucomicrobiota bacterium
CTTCCCGGCCCACATGCAGGTGCTTCAGATGCGCCGGCAGGATGAGCTTGGACTCGAGCAGCGAGAACAACAGGACCGGGATGACGATCAGCGGGATCTGCATGAAGATCTTGCCGCGGAAGCCCTCGATCATCGTCAGCGGCACGAAGGCGACCACGGTGGTCAACACCCCGAAGACCACCGGCACGGAGACCTCCTGCGACCCCTCGATCGCAGCCGTCAGGCCGTCCTTGCCGCGTTGCATGTGGGTGAAGACGTTCTCGCCCACCACGATGGCGTCGTCCACCACGATGCCCAGCACGAGGATGAAGGCGAACAGGGTGATGACATTGATGGTCACTCCCAGCCAGGGCATGAGCAGGATCGCGCCCATGAAAGAGACCGGGATGCCGGCAAAGACCCAGAAGGCCACGGCCGGCCGCAGGAACAGGGCCAGCACCAGCAGCACCAGGAAGCCGCCCTGCCAGGCGTTGTTCAACAGCGTCTGGAGCCGCGCCTGGACGATGCGGGAGCGGTCGTTCCAGTAGCTCAGCTCGACGCCCGGCGGCAGGGTGCGTTGGCGCTGGGCGAGGTACTCCTTGACCGTCCGGGCCATGGTGATGGCGTTCTGGTCGCCCACCCGGGCCACGCTGATCAACACGCACGGCTTGCCGTTGTAGCGGGCGTAGAGCGGCGTTTCCTCGAAGTCGTCCTTGATCTCGGCGATGTCCCCGACGGTGATCCGGCTGCCGTCGGGACGGGTGAGCAGGACGATGTTGGCGAACTCCTCGCCGGTGTAGGCCTGGCCGTAAGTGCGAAGGAGGACCTCGCCGCCGGGGGACTTGATCACGCCGCCGGGCAGGTTGACCGAGGTGCTTCGGATGGCGTTGGCGACCTGGGTGAGGGTCAGGCCGTAGCGTTGAAGGGTTTCCTCGGAGACCTCGATGGCGATTTCGTAAGGCCGGACGCCGCCCAAGCCCACCTGGGTGATGCCGGGCAGGTTGGCGATTTCGTCGCGGATTTGTTCCCCCAAGCGCCGCAGGTCGCGCTCGTCCATCTCTGCCGCCAAGACCACGTTGATGACCTCGCTGCGGGGCTGGACCAGGCTGACGATGGGCTTTTCGGTTTCGACCGGGAAGGTGTTGATCGAGTCCACCCGGTTCTTGATGTCGTTGAGGAGATCGCGGGAATCGTAACCCTTGTCCACCTCGACCCGCACGGAGCCGACGCCCTCGGAGGCGGTCGAGAGGATACGCTTGATGCCGGGCAGGTCTTGGATGGCTTCCTCGATGCGGATGACGACCGACTCCTCGACCTCGGCGGGCGTCGCGCCGCGGTAGGGCACGGTCACGCTGACCATGTCCAGCTCGAAGTCCGGGAAAACCTCGGTGGGGATGCCGGTTTTCAAGGCGACCCAGCCACTCAGGAGGATGGCCGCCATCAGGAGGTTGGCGGCGACACCGTTGCGCGTGAACCAGGCAATCAATCCGTGCATGGCGCCTCCGGGGATTGCGTCATCGGGTTGGCGGGGCGCTGCGGGCGGCGCGGGGACCGGTGGCTCCCGCGCCGTCGCCCTTGGCGTGGTCGGGTTTTCCGGCGCCCTGCGTGAGGGCGGGTCCGCCGGGGCCGGACAGCGGCCCGGGACGGTTGGGTTGTCCGCCGCGCAGCGGTTTGCCGTCGAGCATGGGTTGCACCTCGGCGCCGTCCGCGGCGAACACCATCGGCGTCACGCACAGCAGCTCGCCTTCTTCCAGACCGGTGCACACGACCACTTGGTCCGGGTCTTTCCACATCACCGGAACCACCCGCCGGTGGATGCGGTTCTGGCCGTCCACGATCAACACCTCGCCGTTGGGGCGAAGGGCGGTGCGCGGGAGGACAAAGACGTTGGTCAGCGTCTCGCCGAAGATCTCGGCCGTGACGAACTGGCCGACCTTCAAGGGCGGCTCGTCCGGACCGCGCCAAGCGTAGGGATCGTCCACCTGCGCGATGACGAACAACTCCCGCGTCTGCTGGTCATAGGCGCCCTCGGCCCGGACGATCCGTCCCTCCCAAGTGACATCCCGGCTGCCGTACCGGCCGTGCAAAAGCACCTTGGGCGGCGGAGGGCGCTCGCCGGCGGGGCCGCGGTATTCCTCCGGAAGCCGGATGAAGTCGAGCTGGTCGTTCTGCAGGGGGAGCCGGATCTCCACGAAGTCGATGGCGAACATGGTGGCCAGGTCGCTGTTGGGGGAAACGACCTGGCCGAGGTCCACCATCTTGCGCTGGATGCGGCCGGCGAAGGGGGCGCGGATCTGGGTGCGTTCGAGATTGCGCAGCGCTTGTTCGAGGCGGGCCTTGGCCGACTCGACCGCCGCGCGCGCCTCGGCCAGTTGAGGTTCCCGGAGGGTCAACGGACTCGGCGTGCTGCCGTCGCCCAACAACCGCCAGTTCTCGACCGCTTGTTCGTGTTCGGCCTCGGCCACCTGAAGGGCGCTTTCCCGCAGTTTCAACTCCGCCTGCGCGGTGACCACCGCGGTGGTGTAGTCGCGCGAGTCGATCCGTAGCAACACCTCCCCCTCCTCGAAGAAGCCGCCCTCACGGAAGGCCGGCGCGACCCACACGATCCGGCCACTGACCTCCGGTTTGAGGGTGGTGAGCGTGCGGGGCCGGACGATGCCCTGCGAACGGAGGATGACTTGGTGATTGGTCCGGACCAGGGGCATGACCTCGACCACTTGGATCATCGGCGGCGGGCCGCGGCGCTCGGGCTCGGGCCGGGTGGCCATCAACCACCAGACCACCCCGCCGCTGACGGCCAGGATGCCCACGGGAACGAGAAAACGGAGCCACTTCATCGGTGAAAATCAGGGATCGCGGGAGGCCAGGGCGGTCGGCGGCGCGGCCGCGGTGAAATCCCCGCCCAAGGCCAGGTAAAGGTCGAGCCGGTTTTGCAGCCGGGCGTTGCGCACGCTCAACAAGTTGCTGCGCGCCGAGAAAGCCCGGCGTTGCGACTCCAGCACGGTGATGATGTCCACCAACCCGCGCTGGTACTGCTGCCAGGCCAGTTGCTCGGCGCCGATCGATTCCTCCGCCGCCCGGCTCAGCGCCTCCTCCTCGCGGCGCAGGTAAGTCTCGGCCGCCAGGGCGGTTTCCACTTCGCGAAACGCGTTCAACACGGTCTGGGCATAACGGGACAGGGCCTGTCGGGTGGCGGCTTCGGCCAGATCCACCCCCGCCCGCAGCCGGCCGCCTTCGAAGACCGGCTGGGCCAGATTGGCCGCAAGGTTCCAGAACAGGCGGTCGCTGTCCAGCAGGTCGCGCAACTGACCGCTGGCGCCGCCCCCCGAGGCGCTCAAACTCAGCGTGGGCAACAGGTCCTTGCGGGCGGCGCCCGCCCGCTCCAGGGCCGCCGCCAGTTCGCGCTCGGCCGCGCGCAGATCCGGCCGTCGGGCCAACAACTCCGAGGGCAATCCCGGCGGCACCTCCCGCTTCAAAGACGGCAAGTTGGTCCCCAAGGCCAGCGCCTCCCGCGGATAGCGGCCCAGCAACACCTCCAGCGCCCGGACCGCGGCGTCGCGCTGGCGGCGGCGCGTCTCCCAAGTGGCCCGGGCGGCTTCCACATTGGCGCGGGCGAGCCGGACGTCCAAGGCCCGGCTGGCCAGACCGCGCTTGTAGCTCCCTTCGACGACTTGGCGGGTGTTCTCGAACACCTCGAGCGTCTCGCGGGCCAGTTGGGTTTGCAGCTCGAGCTCGATGGCGCTGAACCACGCTTTCAACGTGCGGGCCGCCAGCGAGAGACGCGCCGCCTGCCAGAGGTTCGTCTCGGCCTCGTAATCCGCCCGGGCCGCCCGGACGCGGTTGGCCAGCTTGCCCCAGAGGTCGATCTCCCAAGCCAGGTTCAATCCCAGATTGAACTGGTCGGTCTCCTCCCGCCGCGTCACGCCGCCGAAATCGCTGACCGTCGAACGCCGCGAGCCGGCCGCCGAAGCGCCCAACCGCGGCCACCGCGCCGCCCCGGCTTGGCGCCACTGCGCCGCCGCCATCTCGACCCGCGCCGCCGCCGCCGCCAAGTCGTAATTGTGCGCCAGCGCCTCGGCCACCAACGCCCGGGCCGCCGGATCGTCGAAATCCTCCAGCCAGCCGGTTTCGGGAAAAGCATTCGTCAGTGAAACCGCGTCGAACCGCGCCGGCACCTCGACCGGCAGGCGGGTCGTTGCCGGCGGCGCGGAGCCGACGCAACCGGCCAGGAGCAGGACGCAAACGCCCGCTCCCGCCAGCGCCGTCACCTGGGCCGACCTGTCGAACACGCTGTTGAGGACGCCTGAAGCCATCCGAAGGTTACGGAGCATGTCCCGGCTCCTGCCGGGCGGCAATCCCGGCCTTTTGGGCGAACGCCGGGCAGGCGGGGCAGGGGCGCCGGTTGACGGAAGGCGCCGCGCGATGCGATTGTCGCGCC
>RFJD01000425.1 GCA_003695015.1 Verrucomicrobiota bacterium
TCGGCCGGGACGTCCACCAACAGCGTGTGCCCGCCGCTGACGACGAGGGCCACGTGGGGTTCGAAGGCGGCCGCGTGCCACCGGAGCGGAGCGCCCTCGAACCAAGGTGAGAACAGGTGGCCTTCGTGGTGGTGGACGGCCTGAATGGGGCGGTCGAGGCTGAACGCGACGGCCTGGGCGAACCGCCAGCCCACGCGGAGGGCGGTGGGCAGGCCGGGACCGCGGGTGGCG
The DNA here is from genome assembly GCA_003695015.1 of Verrucomicrobiota bacterium. GTDB lineage: Bacteria > Verrucomicrobiota > Verrucomicrobiia > Limisphaerales > J093 > J093. Next base: position 232 of record RFJD01000425.1, read on the forward strand.
GCCACAAGGTCGAGGGCGGGCGGCTCGACGCCGGCCTCCCGGAGGGCCAGGCGCGCCAGCTCCGGCAGATTCTGCAGGTGGGCGCGGGCGGCCAGTTCGGGGACGACGCCGCCGTATTCGGCATGAAGGCGAACCTGGGAGGCGACAAGGTTGGACCGCACCAAGCCGTCCTCCAGTACGGCCACGGCGGTTTCGTCGCAGGAGGTCTCGATGCCGAGGACGACCATGGGCGGCGGGTCAGCCTTGGTCGCGGGCGGGGGCCGCTTGGGCGTTGCGTCGCTCGCTCAACAGGAGCATGCCCTTGAGGAGGTCACGGGCGCGTTCGAGTTGCACATCCCGGACGGCCTCGACTTGGCGGCGGCGTTCCGGCTCGAGCGTTTCGATGGCGCCGGGGATGCGCTTGAGCGCCAAGGCGTTGAGGTCTTCGGCGGAGACGGGCACGACGATGTCGGGGGTGATGCCCTTCTCGTGGATGACCCGGTGGCTGGGGGTGTAGTACTTGGCGGTGGTGAGCCGGAGCGCGGCGCCGTCCTGCAGGGGGATGACGCTCTGGACGGAGCCCTTGCCGAAGGTCTGTTCGCCCACGATGACCGCCCGGTGGAGGTCTTGGAGACAGCCGGCGACGATTTCCGAGGCGCTGGCGCTGCCGCCGTTGACCAGCACGGCCATGGGGACGTCCAAGTGGGGACCGCTGCGCGGGACGCGGAACTCGCGGTGGTCTTCCGGGTCGGGGCCCTCGGTGGTGACGACCAGGGTGCCGGGCGGGAGGAAACGGCCGCAGACTTGGGCCGCTTGGTCGAGCAGGCCGCCGGGGTTGTCGCGCAGGTCCAGCACCAACGCCCGCATGCCCGCCTCTTGGAGCTTGTCGAGCGCGCGGCTCAATTCGTCGGCGGTCCGCTCGGCGAACTGGTTGATGCGGACGTAGCCGATGCCGTCCTCGCCGACGGGAAAGCGGGATTCGCCGTGGATGTCGCGGACACTGGCAACCCGGATGTGGGCGCGTTTGACGGTGATGTCGCGCACTTCGCCGGTCGAGGGGCGGCGGATGGTGAAGGTGACCTTGGTGCCGGGTTTGCCGCGCAGCAACTCGGCCGCATCGGCCGGGGTGAAGCCCTCGGTGCTGCGGTCGCCGATGCGGATGATCTGGTCGCCGGAAAGGACACCCGCCCGGTACGCCGGGGTGTCTTCGATGGGGGCGATGACGGTCAGGACACCCTTGCGGACGCCGATCTGAATGCCGACGCCGCCGAACTTGCCCTCGGTGTCATGGCGCAGGTCCTCGAAGCGCTTGGGTTCGAGGAATTCACTGTGCGGATCGAGCGAGGCGAGCATGCCCCGCAGCGCTCCGCGGATGAGCGCCTCGTAGGAAACCTTGTCCCGGTCCACATAGTCCTCGGCCACGCGGGTCAGGACTTGGGCGAAGAGCCGGAGTTGTTTGTAAACGTCGTTCTGCCGGTTGACCTCCTCGGAATGGAGGTAAACCCGGGCGCCCAGGAAGAGGTTCACCCCCAGGGCGGTCAGGAGAAAGGTGTACGTCAATCGCCGTTTCATGGTTGCGGGGCGTTGCCGCCAGAGCGCGGGCACCGTAACCGGGCGGGGGCCGGCGCGCAAGCGTGGCAGCCGGTCGCGCCGGGCGGTCCGGGGTGTGCGGAGAAAGGTCTCAAGGGAGGCGGCCGGCCGCCCGGCAAAGGCGTTTTTTCGTGGCCAATGGAGCGGCCCGGCGGTAGTTTGGCCGCATGCTGATTTGGTTGGGTGTCATCGTGATTTTCGGCGTTCTGGCGGTGTCCAGCTACTACAAGGGGGCCGTCCGTTCGCTGGTGTCGCTGGTGGGGTTGTTCGTGGCGCTGGGGTTGGCGATGCCCCTGGCGCCCTACGTGCGGGGATTGGTTCCCAAACTGGGTCTGACCCATCCGGTCTGGCCGTACATCCTGCCGCCGGTGATCGTGTTCGCCCTGATCGTCCTGATCTTCCTGGGGGTGAGTTTCTTCGTTCACTTCAAGGTTTACCTCCACTACAAGTACGCCACCGACGATTTCACGCGGCTGCGGTGGGAACGGCTCAACCGGCGGCTGGGTCTGTGCGTCGGCATCCTGGCGGGGGCGGTGTACTCCTACCTGGTGGCGTTGGGGGTGTACATCTTCGGTTATCCCGCCGTCCAACTGACCACCGACGCCAGCCCGAAGGCGCAACAGTTGTTGCGGGACGCCCGGGTGCAGTTGGCGGAGACCGGTCTGGACCGGAGCGTGGCGGCGTTGGATCCGATGCCGGCGGCTTACTACCTGGTCACGGACCTGGTCGGGCTGGTGTACAACAACCCCTCGGTGCTGGAGCGGTTGGCCAATTACCCGCCGTTTCTGCAGTTCGAGGAGATGGGGGAATTCAAGGATCTGGTGACCGACGCCACCTTCATGAGCGCCATTCAGACGCAGGCCCCGTTCCACACCATTGCCAACGATCCGAAGATTCTGGGCCTGATCCAGAACCCGCAGGTGTTGAACGTGCTGCGGCAGGTGGATCCGGTGGACCTGTTCAACTACCTGAAGACCGGCCATTCGGCCAAATACGACGGCGAGAAGATCCTCGGGCGCTGGAAACTCCTGGTGTCGGACACCTACGTGGCGGCCCGGAAACAGAATCCGGACATGAAGCCGCGGGAGATGCGGGCGATCAAGACGTTCATCACGGTCTTTCTGCCCGGCCTTTCGATCACCGCCACCCCGGAACGGCGCTTCCTGTTGAAGATGGACCTCACCCCGCAGGCCAAGGCGATGATCAAGGCCATCGAGGACGCCCGGCGGGCGGTCCAACAGCAGCTCACCCAGGCCAATCCCTATGGCGCGGGCGTGCCCTTCGACGCCCAGACGGCCAGCCGCTACGGTCTGGCGGATCCCAACGCGGGCATGGGCATGGGCCCCGGCGGGGAGCAACCGCAGGCCCAACAGAGCGGCCTGCCGGACATTCCCGGGCTGCCCGACCTCAACATCAGCGGGGCCGGGACATGGGAAAAGCGGGGCCGGCGTTATGCCATCCAGTACAAGGACGCCAAGGGCCGCAATCGGCGGGGCACGGTGGAGGTGGAGGACGACATCCTCCGGCTGACGGTCAACAA
>RFJD01000426.1 GCA_003695015.1 Verrucomicrobiota bacterium
GGCGGGCCGGTGCAAGCCTGCCTCGAATGGCCGAACTACTGCGCGGCGTGGGGCTGGCTGCCGTGGGTGGTGCTGGCCGTGGACCGTGCATTGGGCGAGGGGGAGCGCGCGGTGTGGGTGGCCGGGCTGGCCGGGGCGGTGCAATTCCTCTGCGGCGTGCCGGAACTGGTGTTGCTGACGGGGCTGGCGTGCGGGCTGTTGGTCGTCTGGCACCTCTGGGGCGGGGAAGCGGCGGCTTCACGGCGGGTGGGTGAAACGGGCTGGCGGCGCCGGGTGTGGGTGCGGGCCGGATGGGTGGTCGTGCTGATGGCGGGATTGACGGCCATGCAGTGGCTGCCGTTCCTCGAGCTGTTGGGCTGGTCGCAGCGCATCGGGGGAGTGCGGGACACGCGCTGGGCGTTGCCGGCATCGGGTCTGGCCAACTATCTCCTGCCGCTGGCCGGCCATGAGCCGTCGGTTTCCGGCCTTTGGTTTCGGGCGGACCAGCAATTCCTGCGGTCGCTGTATCCGGGGTTGGGAACGTGGTTCCTGGCGGCGCTGGCCTGCCGGAAACCGTGGCCGCAATCGCTCTGGGCGGCGATGGGGCTGGGTTGCGTGGGGATGGGACTGGCTCTGGCGTTGTGGCCGACGCCGGGTCCTTGGATCCGGTATCCGGTGAAATGCGCGTTGCTGGCTCACTTCGGACTCGCCCTGCTGGCGGCGGGCGGCGTGGCCCGGGCGTTGGCCGAACCGGCCGGGGGTTCGCGGCCGGGCCGCGTGGGTCTGGCGACGGGACTTCTGCTGGCCGGCCTGGGTTGTGTCGTCGAACTCGACGGCGGGTTGTCGGCCATGACCCGCAATGTGGGCGGACGGCTCCTGTTCTTCTTGGCGTTCGTCGCCCTGTGGGGATGGGCGTGTCACGGGGGTGGCCGGCGGGTGTCGGCCGGGGCAATGGCGGCGGCGCTGTGCGGCCTGTTGTGGTTGGATCTGCGCTTTCACCTGCCGGGATTGCATCCGACCCTCCCGGCCGGGCACCTGCGTCCGGGGCTTTACGCGGCGGGAGAAAAGCCGCGTTGGGGCGAGGGCCGGATCCTGATCCCGTACGGGGCGAACGTGCGTTTGAGCTACGAGCAGATGGCCAGCCTGCAGGACGCCTATCTGGGCCGCCGGCTGGCATTGTGGTCCAACGCCAACCTGCTCGAAGGCGTTCCCAAGGTCGGGGGGGCGATGACCCTCCGCAGCCGATGGACCGAGGAGGTTGGCCGTCTCGCCCAGCATGGGGGCCGGCGGGCCGAGGGGTTGCGGGATTTCCTGGGGGTGGTCGAGACCAACCGCCTCGACAACCCCACCGAGTTCGGCCGTCGCGCAACCGCGATGCCGTTGGTCACCGGGGGGCAACAGCCGGTCTGGGCGAATGGCGAGGAAAGCCGGCGGCGGTTGACGGAGGCCGGGTTCGATCCGCGCCGGCAGGTGGTGTTGTTGGCGCGGGACCAAGCCATGGCGCCGGCGGCCCTGCGGCAGGGTGGGGGCGCGGTCGAGATCGGCGCGGTCGAGATCGATCGCGAGCGGCTGCGTTGCGAAGTGACAGCCTCCGAACCGGGCGGCTGGGTGGTGATCGCCCAAAGCTGGCATCCGGGCTGGCGGGCCCGGGTGAACGGGCGCGAGACGCCGATCTGGCGGGCGAACCACGCCTTCCAAGCGATCCCGGTTCCGGCGGGCCGATCCGAGCTGAGGCTCGAATTCCGCGACAGCCCGGCCTGGTGGGGACTGGGCATCAGCCTGGCAAGCGCGCTGGTCTGGCTGGGCGGTTGGACCCGCCGGGGCAAGGGGCGCCCGGCCGGCCGCGGTGATGGCGCCGATCCCGGACAAGCCGACCTCAGCCGGACGAAACGCGGCGGTTTCCTGTAACGGCGGGCCGGCGTGGCGTGATTACGTCCGTGAAACCGGCCGCGGTTTCCGCCGGGTTCGGAAACGGCGGAAACGCGAGACCCGAAGGCAAGCGGAAGGACGAACATGAAACGAGCAAACTGGCTGCTTTGGACTTTGTGCTGCGCGGCGATGACGCTTCCGGCGGGGGCGGAGCCGCTCCGGTTGAGACACGTCGGCGCCGACGCCAAGTGGGTCGTTCACCTGGACGTGGACGCCCTGTTGCAGTCCCGCGTCGGGAAGGCGCTCGAAGCCAAGGTGGGGCCCGATCTCGATCGCGGGGTGCGCGAGCTGAACCGCCACCTCGGGGTGGACTACGACTGGCGGCGCATCCACGGGCTGACGCTCTATGGCTCGGCCTACGGGACGCCCGATCATCCGAAAGGCGTGCTGCTGATTCATTCGGACCTGGACTGGAAGGCCGGCTTCGAAGCGGCGCTGAATCGTCAGGCGGAGCTGGGTCAGGCGACGGACGGCCCGGTGCAACGGCTGCGCGAGGGGCCGGTCGCCTTGTTCAGTCTGGATCGCAAGGGGTTTGCCGCGCTGGTGTCGAAGCGGCTGGCCGTGGTGGGGGCTTCCCGGGAGGAGGTCGAGCAGGCCACCAAGGTCCTCCGCGGGGAGGCGCCCAACCGGCGCCAAAAGGCGGACGGCTTGGAGGTGCCCCGGCCCCGTGACGGCGCGTTGTTGTTCGTGGTGGCGGCCGAGGGGTTTGCCTCGGAGGTGCCCCTGCCCCCGCGGGCGCGGGTGTTGCAGATGACCGATGCCCTCCAAGCCACGGTGCGCGAGGTGGGCGGGAAGTTGGTCACGGAGGTCGGCCTGCGGACCAAGGACGCCCAGATCAGCCAGCAGGTCGAGCAGTTGATCCAAGGTCTCAAGGCGCTGGTGGCGTTGAGCGGTGAACAACGGCCCGAAGTGCAACGCCTGGCCCAGGGACTGGATGTCCGGCGCGACGGGCGGCGGGTCGAGGTGAGCCTGGCCTTGCCGTTGGACTGGGTCGAGCAAATGATCCGGGAGGGCCAGCCGAAGGCAGACTGATGAAAAGCGCGGGTTCCGCATCCGACCTCTGGCCGGCGGCCGCTTCCCTGGCGGCCGGGGGGCGGAAGCCGTCCTCCGGCGAGGCGACCGGCGCCCGCGCGGCCGCTGATCCCGAGGAAGAACGGCTGGTCCGGCTGGCCCAGGAGGGGGATCAAGAGGCCTTCGGCCGGTTGGTGGAACGGCACGCCGGCCGCGTTTATGCCTGCCTGCGGCTTTGGGTGGGCCAGACGCAGGATGCCGAGGACTTGTGCCAGGAGACCTTCCTGAAGGCGTACCGGGCGCTGCCGCGCTTCCGGCGGGATTGTTCCTTCGGCGCGTGGCTGTTGGTGATCGCGCGGCGGACGGCCTCCAACTTCTTCCGGGGTCGCCGGCCGACGGAGTCCTTGCACGAAGGGCACATGGAGGGCGCGGTGACCTCGGGGCCGGACGTCGAGTTCGGGCGGGCCGATTTGCACGGGTCGATCTGGGAAGTGGCCCGGCGGCTCAAGCCGGCGTTTTTCGAGGTGCTGTGGCTGCACTACCACCAGGATCTGGGGATCGAGGAGATGGCGCGGGTATTGCGGACCACGCGGGTCAATGTACGGGTGTTGTTGTTCCGGGCCCGACGGGAGCTGGCGAGACGGCTGCGGCGTTGCGCTTGGGCGGAAGAGCTGCCCTGGCGGGAGCGTGGCGACATGGCGGGTGCGGAAGCCGAGGATTGAGTGATGAAAACGTGTCGATGGATGGAATGGATCGAAGCCGTGGCCCGGCCGGGCGGATGGCTGGAACGCCACTGGGTGGCGCGTCATCGGGCCAGGTGCCCGGAATGCGCCGCGCGGGCAGCGGCGGAACGGGCCGTGGAGGCGCGGCTTCGTGGTGAGCGTCTGAGCGATCCGCCGGCGCCGCCGTTCCTGGTTCGGCGGATTCAGGCGGCGGTGGCGGCCGAAAGCCGGGCGGTGGCGGATCGGGCGCCGGCGATGGCGGGCCGTTGGCAATGGGCGGTGGCGGTGGCCGGACTGGTTTGGGCGCTCTGGCTGGGATGGCGGTTTTCCGCGGCCCGGGCCACGCCCGAAACGGCGGTGGCTTTCGCCCGGCAGCAGGCGGAGTTGCTCGTGCGCGGGGTGACGGCGGTCTCGCCGGAACGCGCCTTCGAGTTGGCCGGTCGGGCCGAGGCGCCGCTGGAGGCCGAGTTGCAGGCGATCCTCGAGGACGCCCGGCAGACGGCCTCCCAAGTCGTGCGCGGGTGCGTGCCGGTGGATTCGATCCGCTTGGCGGGCTTCTGGCCGGCGGGTTCAGGGCAACAGCCGGACGCGGTAGAAGCGCGGACCGGAGGGAATTGGTAACCGGACTTCAACCATGTCGGCGTCGTCGGCCGACGCCAGGCCGGTGAAATCGGGCAGGGGGGAGAACGGGACGGTCAACGAGGGAGTCGATTCGAGCTGGTAGCGTGCGCCAGACCGTGCCGGCCAACGGAGACGCAGCGTGTCGGGATCCGGCCGGTCCACCGTCAGCCGCAAGGGCGGGTCCGGCAGGCGCACGCGGACCGGCGCCAACACCGCTTCCTCGAACCCCCGCCCCGTGAGCGCGGAGCCGATGAAGGCCCCGTCCAACCAGCGGGCCGGTGGATGGGTGCGCGCCGGCGGGTCCGCCCGGACCACCACGGCGCCGAGCTGCAGGATGTCGCCGTCGCGAACTCCCAAGGCTTCGCGGGGGATCGAAACGACCGCGAAATTGGCGCTCTGTTCTTGAAGGGCCAAGGCGCCCGGCGGGGAACCGTCGAACTGCTCGACGCGCGCCTCAGTCACTTCGGGGAAACCGGCCTCGAGTCGAAAGACGCCCTGGCCCATGGCGGCCGGTTGCTCGAGCCGGGCATTGGGTTCGCCCGCCGCGCCCATGACA
>RFJD01000427.1 GCA_003695015.1 Verrucomicrobiota bacterium
CCCCAGCCGGGATCGCCCGCCGCCCCCCCGCCGCCGGAGCCCCCCACGATGGGCAGCAACAACGGGCTGCCGTAAGTGGCGCCGCGCTGGGCGACCGGGCCGTCCGTCGTGATGGTGGCATAGCTGGCGCCGCCGGCCTCTGCGTCGCCGTCCGTCGCGGTCCCCCCCTTGCCGCCGCCAGGACCTCGGCCATCGCCGGCGGCCAGGCCCACCGAACCGGGCGCACCTCCGTCGAACCCGCCCGGACCGGCCAAGCCGGGCGTGAAGGCGCTGCCCCGCCCGCCGGAGACGTCGATCGTCCCTCCGTTGATGGTCACATCCCCGGTGGCCAAGAGGTACACCGGGGTGTTGAGGGCGTTGCGGCGAAACCGGAGGCGTCCGCCACTGCCCACGGTGATGGTCGTGGCGTGGAAGATGCCGTCTGGTGGCACGTCGAGCGTCAGGGTGCCGCTGCCAGTGTCAATCGGGCCATAGGAGCCGTCGCTCCCGGAACGAAAGGCTTGCGCCTGGACGTGAGGGGCGCCGACCGCCAGCGCGGCCAGCACGGCAAGGAGTGTCGTCTTGGGGTTCATAAGCATCGAAAGGTCAGTTTGCAGGGGTTCAGGGGCCAATCCGTACTTCCACCGGCGGGCGGCCAACCACGAAGGCTCCCGGGTCGGTTTCAACCGTGACGGCCGTGCGGACGACCGCCACCGGCGGCCGCGCCACGAAGCTGCCCGCCGCCACCGCGCCCGCCTCCTGGATTGACGGCACCAAACCGCTGACCGGCGGCCGCGCGACGAATACGCCCGGCGCAACCACGCGCCCGGCTCCCTCGGCGTTCAAGGCCACGACCAGCCCGCTCACCGGCGGCCGGCTGGCCACAAACCGCCGGGGCCCCGACGCGGGGTTGAGCGGGTCGCTGTCGGCCGTCACTTCGGTTTCGTCGTTCCAACCGTCCCCGTCGGTGTCGGCCAGGCGCGGATTGGTTCCCGCGGCGAACTCGCGGGCGTTGGACAGCGCGTCGTTGTCCGGGTCCTCGGCGCCGTCGAGCACGCCGTTGCCGTCGGTGTCCCGATTCTGCGGGTCGGTTCCGGCAAAGACTTCGCCGACGTTGGGCAGACCGTCGTTGTCCAGGTCCTCCAGACCGTCCGGCACGCCGTCGCCGTCGGTGTCCCGATGGGTCGGGTCCAGACCCAACCCGGGTTCCAGCTCATCCGGCATTCCGTCCTGATCGTCGTCGGTGAAGCTGAACACGCGGAACTGGGCGGTGACCGGGGCGGCCAGCGGGTTGCCCGCCAAGTCCGCGATGGGCGGGCGGACGGTGAAGCGATAATTGCCGGGCGTCAATCGCTCCGGCGGCAGGAAGACCGCCGCGTTGAGCGCGGCGCGGTATTCGACCACGCCGGCCACCGGCGCATCATCCGACGTGTCCAGCACGTCGTCCGGCCCGGCGCTCACCAGTTGCACCGTGGCGGCGCTGACCGTGCTCTGGGCGACCGGCTCACTGAAGAAGGCGCTCACACTGCCGATGGCGCCGACCAGTGCACCGTGAAACGGCACGGTGCGGCGGACCATCGGCGGGCGCGCATCCGGCGCCAGCTCGAAGGGCAATTCCTCGCTCCACGTCGCGTTGCCTCCGGTGTCCGAGGCCCGCGCGCGCACGGTGAAAGTGCGTTTGCCGGCGGCGATCAACGGCGTCAGAAAGCGATGCTCGAAGGGAAAGTTGCCGTCCGTCGCCACCTTGGCGCCATCGACGTAGAACTCGACGTTGCGCACCTGCACGTCGTCCCTCACCCGCGCCGACAAGCGCATGAGCTTGCCCTCCTCGGCGCGGCCCTCGGCGAAGCCGGTTTGGAGGCTGATCGAGGGCGGCTGGCCCAGCGTGTCGTAGGCCAGGTAATTGATCACCTGCAAACCTGCGGCACTGTCGGCGACGTAGGCAATGCCGTTGTAGATCGACAGCGCCGCCGCCAGTCCCGGTGTCTCGAACTCCGTCTGAAAGTCGTTCGCCGTCCCGTCCGCGCCCACGCCGTAGCGGGAGACGTGGTGCGGGCCGTCATCCGTGCTGTTCGGGCCCACGGCGGCCAGGGCCAGACCCGAACCGTTGGCGACGATTTGTTTCCAGCCGAACTGGGCCGTCTCGATCCGCTGCACCAGCCGCGGAATCTCCGGGGCGGTGATGTCGAAGATGTTGTAGCCGGAAGTGAACGTGGCGTAAAGCAGCCGGTCGCCCGCGAACAGTCGCAGTCGCCGCCGCCCTGCGCCCTGTCGGCCGGGCGCCTCGACGCTCGCCAAGACCTGCAAACCGGCCTCGTCCAGCGGCAACACGTAAAGCCGGCCCACCACCAAGGCGTAGAGGTAATCGCCCGCCAGCGCGAGGTCTTGAATCGCCGCGCGCAGGGCCAGCCGGTCGAGCACCGTGCCAGTGGCCAGGTCCACCAGCAGCAGGTCGCCGTTGCTCAAGCCGACGTAGGCGATCGGCCCGGCGGCGGTCACCGTCTGGGCGCTGGCGCCGAGGTTGACCTGATGCCGGATGCTGGCCGC
>RFJD01000077.1 GCA_003695015.1 Verrucomicrobiota bacterium
GGGATCAAGTGGATCTGCTGCGCCCGGAAGCCGTCGAGCGAGCGGCCCTGCTCCGGTTTGCGCGTGGCGCGGACGCCCCGGAACCACTCGGCCGGCGTGCCCAGCCCGTCGCCGTTGTCGTCCACCAGCGCGTGTTCGGTGGCCAGCCGGCCCTCGCTCTCGTAGAACTCGCGCACCCGGGCGGCGGCGAACAGGAGCGCCTCGAGCAGGGAGGTCTGGCCGTCCTGGTCGAGGTCCGCCGCCGGCGCATCCAACGCGGGCGCAAGGTACTCGCCGAGCCGGGCGTAGTTGATCTCGTTGCCGCTGCGGGTGGCGGTGAGGATCACCCGGTTGGGGGCCGACAGGGCCGGCAGAAACGGCCCGCTCGCGGAGAAGGCGTGGATGAGGACCAGGGGGCGGCGAAACGGCCGCAGCCATTCGGCCAGCTCGGCTTCGGTGAAGTCCGGCCCGCGCAGGTTGAACCTGGCGTGCCGGCCGTCGAACGAGCCGTGTCCGATGAACACCAGCCACAAAGGCGGGTTGTCGGCGTCCTGTTCCTTCGCCAACCGCTCGCGGAGCCGGTCGCGGTCGGCCGGTTCTTCGCCGGGCGGCACGGGATCGGCGCCGATCACCTCGCAAGCCGCGCCGGCCTTTTGGGCGACGGCCTGCCAGCGGGCGATTTGTTCGTCGAAACGGCGGCCGTACTCCGGTTCGCCTTCGGCGCCGCGGACCAGCAGGATCAGGGCGGTGGGTGGTTTGGCGGCGGGAGTTGGATCGGCGGAGGCGGCGGGTTCGCCCGGAAGCGCGGTGGCCGAAGCCAGCCAAGTCAGGACGATCCCCAGCGTCGTCCAACGGCGGCGGAGGTTGGCGCCACCGGCCGGGGACATGCCGGCGGGAGGTCGGGGGAGCTGGACGGCGGAGGAGTTCATGGCAGGCCTTTGGCGCGGCGGAGTCCCCACTCGACGACGAAAGCCAACAGGGCGGCCAGGAACACCCACGGGTTGTGCCAGAGGGGACGGTTCCAGGTTTCCATCACCGGGGCGCCGCGGGTGGGCAGTTCGCGGACCAGCGCGTCGAGTTCGGCCGGTTCCACCACGCGACCGCCGGAAACGCGGGCGATGGTTTCGAGCAGGCCGAGGTTGGGTTGAAGGGAGCGGAACTCGGCCGCGGCGGGATCGACGGTCCAGCCGGCCTCGGCCTCGCCGATGAGAGCGCCCAAGTAGTTCGTGGCGGTGGCTTCCGCGCGAAAAGCGCCGGCCCGGGGTGCGGTGTGGAGGACGGTGAACAGGCCGGGTTCGTCGGAAGAGGGCTCGGCCCGGAGCCGGAGGGCCGGCAAGGGGGCGTTGGTGTCGCCCGGGTAGGGGACATTCTGGATGGTCACCCAGACCGCCGCCTCGTCCTCGGGTTCGTAGGCGGCGGTGCGCACCCGGGCTTCCAAGCGAACCGAGCCGGGCGGATCGGCGAGGGGACGGGCCAGGAGCTCGACGCGCCGGGCGGTGTCGCGAACGAGCCACCGGAGGGTCTGGCGCCAGAAACGCTCCATGTCCCGGCGGGCTTCGGGACCGCGCATGCCCCAGCGCCAGAGGTCGCCCACCAGCAGGGCGGCGGCCCGGCCGCGTCCGAACCGGTGGGCCACCAACGCGGGCCAGGCGCGGTCGTTGGCGTCGCGGGCCACGGCCAGGACCTGGGCGGCCGGCTTGGCCTCGGGGACCGCGTTGAGGACGCGGAAGGGCGGCATGGCTTCCAAGCGGGCGCGTTCGGCCGCCTCGGTCTCGCGGAGTCGGGTCCACGGTTCCAGCCAGCCGGCGGGGGTGAGTTCGAACCGGACCCCTTCGGGCATGGCCGGACGGGGAACCCGGTCGAGGTACACCGGCAACAGCTCAGCGACCGGCGTGCGCTCATAGCCGCCTTCGCGGAAGGACTCGGCGCCGCCCAGCATCAACAAGCCGCCGCCCCGGTCCGCCACGAACCGCCGCAGCAGCGCCAGTTGATCGGCCTTGAAGAAAGCGGCTTCGACGTCGTCCAGGATCACGGCCTCGTATTCGAACAACTCCTCCGGCGTGGCGGGAAAGCCGCCGGCCAATTCCCGGGCGTCGCGGGTGTTGAGGCGGACCAGCACCGGCTGGTCGTAACGGGCGACCTCCTCGCGGGACTGGTCGCCGAAACCGCGGAAGAGCGGGTTGCCGCTTTCGCCGGCCCGGCCAAGGAAGGCGAACTTCGGCTCGCGCAACGCGACGCGGATCAGGGCCACCAGTTGAACCTCCGGATCGGCCTGAACCGCGCGGTTGAGGAACTTGTATTCCCAGTTGGGCCGGCCGGCGACGTAGAGGATGCGGTGCGGACCGCGGCCGCGTTGCACCGGCACGACGGCGCGATTGTTCAGCAGGGTGGCTTCCTCGGAAACGGCATTGGTGTCCCGGCTGGCGGCGGCCGTCGCCACCAACTCCACGCCGTGAAACGCAAGCCCGGCGGCTTCGGGCCGGAACTCGAACCGAAACCGCAGCGACTCGGCGGGGCTGCGCACCTCGCGGGTCTGGCGTTCGCGTTCCCGGCCGTCCGGGCCGCGCAGGACTGCGACGACGGTGCGACGGGCCAAGCCGATGGCCTCGGCTTCGACCTCGATCGTCACAGGCGCGTCCTCGAAGGCGGTTTCGCGCACGCTGGTCCGGCGCAGCGCGAGGTCGCGCACCGAGCCCGGCCGCCCGATGACGACCGGATAGACGGGCGGGGCATCCTCGGGCCAGTCGAAGGGGCCGGTTTCGTCGGTGGCGATGCCGTCGGTGAGGACAAGGATGCCCGCCAGCGGCCGGCCCTTGTAGCGTTCGCGCAATTGCTGCAGCGAGGTCAGCAACGCCGAGGCCCGGCCTTGGAAGTCCAAGCCGGCGAAATCGGCCAGCGTCCGCAGATGGGTGTCGAACTGCAGCTTGCGGACGGCGAAATCCTCCTCGAGCTGGCGGAGCCAGCCGGCCTGGGGATCGAGCAGGCGGCGAAGCCGTTCGCCGCGGGAAAGCGGGTCGCCCTCGTCGTGGACCTGGAGACCCTGGCTGTTGTCGGCGACGACGGCGAACAGGTTGGCGCCCGGACGGGCGCGCTGGCCGGTGCGGAGGGGTTCGAGCAGGCAAAAGGCCAGCAGGCCCACGCCGAAGGTCTTGAGCGCGACGCAAACCGTGGTCCAGAAGCCGGCTGGCGCGCGCCGGTAGCTCCACCAGGCGGAGGCCAGAGCCAGGGCCACGGCCGCCGCCGCCGGCCCGAGCCAGTCCGTTCCCGTCCAAACCACTCCGGCGCCCGTACCCATCGGCTCAGGGGGTGTCTCCCGTGTCGGTTGCCGGGCGGTCCCCGGCGGCCAGCCGTTCGTAGTAACGCTGGACCAAGTCGGCGTATTGGGGCGGGACCGGATCCCGATCCACCGGCGCCAGTTCGTTGTCCGGCTGCCGCCGGCTCAACTCCTCGGCCACCGCGTCGCGGACCTCGAGCAGCGGCCCCAGCACCTCGATCCGCACGACGGCCCAGTCGGGCTTGCGGCGTTCCTCGCGGAACTCGCGGCGGAGGTCGGCCGCCCGTTCGCGGGCCCGGGCCAGCCGGGCGCGCCATTCCGGCCAGTCGATCATCTCCTCGACGTCCCGCAGCCGATCCCACCAAGGCGCGAAGTCGGGTCCGGTCAACGGGCCGGTGCCATAGCCGCCGCGTCCCTCGGGAAGCCAATCCAGCGGCCCCTCGCGGAAACCACCGCGGTTGGCGCCGCCGCGGGCCGCCTCGCTGAGGGCCCGTCGAAGAGCTTCGGCGGTGCGGGCGGCATCCAGCGGGCTTCGCCGTTCGGGGTTGGCGGAGGGAGTCTCGGCCCGGTCTTGGCCGCCGCCTCCGCCGGTTTGGTTGTCGGCCCGGGCTTGGGCCCGGGAATCGCTTTGCGGTGTTGCCGGGGATTGGGCACGCGCCGCGGTTTCGGAGGCGTTGCCGTCGCGCTGACGGCCGGTTTCGGCCGGACGGCCGGAACGATCGGGCCGTTGACCGCCATTGTCGGCGCGCGCCAAAGCGGCTTGGTTGGTGGCGGCGTTCGCTGCGGCGGCCGGCGCGGAGGCGGCGCGATCCTGCGTTCCGGGCATGGCGCCGGGGGCGCGATTGGTTTCGCCGGGGCGGCTGGCGGCGAGCCGGTTCATCAGCCGTTGGAGGTCGTTGGTCGAGGTCCCGGTGTCGGCCGAAGCGGCCGCGGCCCGGTTGGTGGCTTGAGCGGCCAGCTCCCGTTCGAGTTCCCGGGCAAGCCGGTCGAGCTCGTTGCGGGCCAGTTGCAGCGACTGGGTGTCGTCGCCAAGGACCTTTTTGGCGGCGGACTCGATGCCCTGACGGAGAGTGTCGATGCCCTGGCGGGCGCGGCGTTCGGCTTCTTGGGCATGGGCGGTGAGGCCGCGATCGAGCATCTCGGCGGTGAGCGGCAGGGTGACGGGCTGATCGCCCTGCTCGGCTTCGCGGAGCCGGTCGTAGAGGTCGCGGGTGAGCAGGCCGCGGGCCAGGAGATCCTCGCGGAACTCGCGGGCGTGGGTGCGCTCCTGCTGGACGTAGTTGCGGAGGGCGTCGTAGAGGGAACGGGCCACGAGGGGCTCGGGTCCCTCGGCGAGGTCGGAGACCTGCCGGACGCGCTGGAGGAGGTTGGTGAGGCTGGCCTGCTGTTGGGCGAGCTCCTGTTGGAGGCGGTCGCGTTGGTTGTCGCCGCGAAGGCTGCGGGCGCCGGGGGCATCGAGCTGGTCGAGTTGGCGGCCGAGTTCCTCCTGGCGCTGGGCGATGCTGCGGATGTCGCGGCGCATCTGGCGGAGGTCGTCGGCGAAGGCGCTGGCGCTTTGGCGGCGGAGATTTTCGCGGACCCGCTCCATTTGCTCCTGGGCGCGGGCGCCGGCGGCGAGGGCTTGGGAGGCGGCGCCCTGGCTGGCGGCCTCGGCGGCGCGGCGGAGATTTTCGCGGGCTTGCTCCAGGCGACGTTGCGCGGCGCTGAAGCGGCCGGACTGGCGGCTTTGTTGCATCTGCTGCTGGAGGAGGTCCATGTCCGCGAGCATGCGGCGTTCCTCCTCCTGCAGGCGCTGGAGCCGGCGGCGGAGTTCCTCGCGCTCGGCCTCGGTTTCGGCGGCTTGGAGGGCGGTTTGGAGCTCGCGCAACTGCTGGTTGATGTCCTCTTGGCGGCGGGCCAGTTCGCGCAGGCGGTTCAGGATCTCGGTCTGCTCGCGGCGTTCGGGGGTCATCGGCTCGCCGGCCAGGCGCTCGGTTTCGTAACGATCGGCGCGGTCGGTCAGGTCCAGCTCCTGGAGCTGGCGCCGCATCATGCGCTGGCGGCTGTTCTGACTGGCCCGGCTGCGGCCTTGTTGCTGCTGTCGGCGGGCGACCTCGTACTCCCGTTCCTGAAGACGGAGGAGGGCTTGGTAGGCCGCCTGTTCGGCTTCCAGAGCCCGGGGGAGCGGTTCGGGCGAATCGACCGCCGCGGCGAGGTGTTCGCCGGCTTCCTGCATCCGCTGGATGGCCTCTTCCCAGAAGGCGCTTTGGCCGGGGTCGCGCGCCCGGGCGGCGGCTTCGCCGGCTTGGGCGAGCGCGGCCTGCTGGGAATCCCGGACCACGCCGGCTTCCTCCCGGTAGCGATCGTCCGGCGGGCGGACGCCGGCGGTGGTTTCGCGCTGGAGACGCCAGGTCGCCGTGATGATCTGCTTTTGGATTTCGACGAGCCGGCCGGCCTGGCCGCCCTGTTGGCCGCTGTTTTGTTGGGACGAGTTGGACGATGAAGCCGCGTTGGCCGAGCGGCGGAAGATCTCGTCGAAGGGGCGGATCTCGGCGAACCAGAGGTCGCTGAAGGTGCGGCGGATGGCGCCGTCGGGAC
>RFJD01000078.1 GCA_003695015.1 Verrucomicrobiota bacterium
CATCCTGACCAACACCTTTGGCGGCAGCCGCTTGGCGTTGGAGGGGCACGGTTTGGCCGACCAAGCGCCCGCCATCAACGAAGCCGGCGCGCGGCTCTCGAAGGAAGCCGCCGCCGGCCGGGCGCTGGTCTTCGGCTCGATCGGGCCCACCGGCAAGATGCTCATGATGGGTGAAACCACGCCGGAGGAGCTGGAAGCCGTTTTTCTCGAACAGGCCGAAGCCCTCGAACGCGGCGGGGCCGACGGCCTGGTCATCGAGACGATGGCGGACTTGGACGAAGCCCGCGCCGCCATCCGCGCCGCCCGCCGGACGGGTCTGCCGGTGGCGGCCTGCATGGTCTTCGATTCCGGCAAGGACAAGGACCGGACGATGATGGGCGTGACGCCGGAACAGGCGGCCGAGGCCCTGACCGAAGCCGGGGCGGACATCGTGGGGTCCAATTGCGGCCAGGGTATCGCCGGCTTCGTCGCCATCTGCCGCCGCCTGCGGTCGGCCACCGACCGGCCCGTTTGGATCAAAGCCAACGCCGGCCTGCCGCGGATCGAAGGCGGCCGGACGGTTTACGAAACCACGCCGGAAGAGTTCGCCGCGGTGGCGCCGCAGTTGGTCGAAGCCGGGGCCTCGTTCATCGGCGGTTGTTGCGGCACCACCCCGGAGTTCATCGCCGCGGTCGGGCGTCGGTTGGCAGCGGCCTGATCCGTTCACCTGCGCCAACCGGCCGTTCCGCCGGCGGCCATCGCGCCGGGGCAAGTTCCCTTTTCGGGTCCGCGGGGTCCGCCCCCGCCACCGGCCCGCCTGCCGCGGCGGAAAAACGCTTGGCTCCGGCGCCCCTGCCGGCCCATCTTCACCGCGCCGACAACCGACGATGGTCCAATACCTCCAGCTCCTCCGGCAGGTCCTCGAAACCGGCCGCCCGAAGCCCGATCGCACCGGCACGGGCACCCTTGCGTTGTTCGGGGCGCAGTTGCGTTTCGATCTCCGCCAGGGGTTTCCGCTGGTCACGACCAAGAAGCTCCATCTGCGCTCGATCATCTACGAGCTGCTCTGGTTTCTTCGGGGCGACACCAACGTCCGCTGGCTGCAGGAGCACGGGGTGACCATCTGGGACGAATGGGCCGGACCCGACGGCAGTCTGGGCCGCATCTACGGGGCCCAATGGTGTGACTGGCGGACCGCCGACGGCCGGTCGATCAACCAGCTCGACGAGGTCGTCCGCCAGATCCGCGAAAACCCGCACAGCCGCCGGTTGCTGGTGACGGCATGGAATCCGGGCGAACTCGAGCAAATGGCGCTCCCGCCCTGCCACGTGTTGTTCCAGTTCTTCGTCTTGGACGGCGAATTGAGCTGCCAGCTCTACCAGCGCAGCGCCGACCTCTTCTTGGGCGTGCCCTTCAACATCGCCTCCTACTCTCTGTTGACCTGCATGGTGGCGCAGGTCTGCGGGCTCCGTCCCGCCGAGTTCATCCACACCTTTGGCGACGTCCACCTCTACTCGAACCACCTCGAGCAAGCCCGCCTCCAATTGAGCCGCGAACCCCGGCCGCTGCCGCAGCTCAAGCTCAACCCGGCCGTCAAACGCCTCCAAGACTTTCGCTACGAGGACATCCAGATCGAGGGCTACGACCCCCACCCGCCGATCAAGGCGCCGGTGGCGGTCTGACCTTGGCCGCGCGAGTCCAAAGCGGGCCGCGTTCCGCCGGCTCCCGCACCGCGACCAGCCGCCGGCGGCCCGGCTTTTGCCTTACGGCGGCATCGGGCGAGACCACGGCGCTTTCGTCGGACCGCTGGCCAGCCGGCCTTCCGCCTCCTGACCTCGGCGGCTACGGCGGCGCTTTTCGCGTCGCCAAGCGGTCTCTCAGTGTTCCGCCATGGCGGTGGCGGCCGGTGCCGGCGGGAAGATCGTGTCGATGACCCGTTTCTTGATCTGGATGCCCGAGCCGACCAACGCCATGGCCAGGGCGACGACGAGGACCGCGTTGAACGCCACCCGCTTCCAGCCGCTGCCGACGGCGTCGCCCAAGTAGCTGCGTTTGTTTTGCAGCACCAGGAAGGTCAGGTAGGCGATCGGCAACATGGTGAAGGCGATGGCCGAAGCCAGCACCGGCAGCCAGATGGGGCTCTTGATCATCACGCCCAGCACCCCGATGGCCGGCACCAGCGTGAAGAGGCGATAGCGCTTGGGCGTGTATTCCAGCCCGAACATCTCGCACACGGTGAAGCCGGTGCAGACCATGTGCGCGCTGATCGCCCCGCAGGCCATCCCCATGAAACCGAGGTCGAACACCACCCGGCCCAGCGACGTGCCCAGCACCCCGGCCAGCGCCTGCGCGGCGTCGATCGGCTTGAAGCTGCCGGGGTCGGGGTTGCTGGCGAGCACCGTGCCAAACCCGGCGGCGCTGTCGTGGACGGTCGAAGCCATTCCGACGATGATCAACGAGGTCAGGATCACGTACGGGACAAAGAGCGACATCACCAGGTCGAACCGGGCCAGCCCCTTGTGCTCCGGTCCCCAACCCTTTGCCAGCAGGGAGTAGGGATAGAGGAAGGTCATGTTGATGCCGACCGCCGCCCCGATGGCCCCCAGCACGGTGGTCAGGGCGCCGGGCCGATCCGGCGCCGCAAAGGCCGTGAACCCGCGGAAAATCGCGCCAAAGTCCACCTTTCCCCGGCCGATCTGGACGATCACCACCACCAGGAAGGCCAGCATCACCGCCCGGATCATCCAGCGGAGGAAGGTTTCATAGAGGCGGATGCCGCGCGGCTTCGAGCCATAGTTCCAGACCAGGGCAATGTTGATGCCCAGAATGAGG
>RFJD01000428.1 GCA_003695015.1 Verrucomicrobiota bacterium
CCGGAACCGGAACCCGATCCCGAGAAACCGGCCGACGCGAAGACGCTGGACGACTACCTCCGTCAGGCCCGCGAATGGAAGGAACGGCTCGCCCAGGTCCGCCGCTGGCTCGACAAGATCTCCGGTCCGGAGGAGGAGGCCAGGCCGGGTGAACCCCGCCCGCCCGCGGAACGCAAGGAAACCCTGCGCGAACGCCTCGAACGCGAGATTCGCGAAAAAGGCTATGCCCGCGTCCGGGCCGACCACCTGATCGAAGGCCGGCCGACCCTGACCATCTCCGAGTTGGCGGCCCGGCAGGTACGGGTCGAGGGCTTGGAGGGCGAGACCCTCGACATCGAAGGCCGCAACCTTTCCACCCATCCCAACCTGCTGGCGGAGACGCCGGAGCTGCACGTCCGCTCCTCGACCGGCGACCTGGCGGCCGATCTGGTGCTGGGAGCGTACGCGCAGGCCGGGGGCACGAACCGCATGGCCTTCTTGTGGCGCGGGTTGCCCACCGACCGCGTCGCCGGCGACCTGAAGATCGCCGAAACCCGGCCCCTCCAAGGCGGCACGTTGGACCTGAAGTTCGACGGTTCCTGGGCCCGCCGCGGCCGGATCGAAATCGATCTGCCCTTGGCGGTCACCCTCCATCAAGTGCAGGTCGCCCTGCCCACCGGCCAGAGAACCGTGTTGGACAACCTCACCCTGCCCGTTGGCTTGAGCGGTCCGCTGGACAACCCGCGGGTGCGGGTCGATGACCAAGGCCTGACCAAGGCATTGCTGGCCGCCGGCAAGGCCCGGGTCGTCGAGGAAGCTTCGAAGCAGGCGGAAAAACTCCTCGAAGAGAAGGTGGGCGGCGACCTTGGCGAGAAGGGCAAGGGACTGCTCCAAGGGATTCTCGGCGGCGGCAAGGACAAGTGAACCGGGCGCGCGAGGCGGAGACGTTCTGGCAGCGGGGCGGCGGTTGGGTGCTCGCCCAATGCGTTCTGATGGCCGCGGTCGTCGGAGCTTCCTTCCTTCGGACCGGCCGTTTCGATCCTCCGGCCGCGGTGCGCGTCCTTGGGACGCTGGCCATGAGCTGGGGCGCGGCGGTGGGCATCGCCGGAGCCTGGGTGTTGCGCGGCAGCCGGACGATTTTCCCCAAACCCAAACCGGAAGCCCGCCTGGTCACCACGGGCATCTACGCCCGGGTGCGCCATCCGCTCTACAGCAGCCTCATGGGACTGACGTGGGGGTGGGGTTGCTGGGTCGGGAGCTGGCCGGTGCTGGCGGCCGCTGCGGCGTTGACCGCGTTGCTCGGGTTCAAGGCGCGGCATGAGGAGCGCTGGTTGGTCGAGCGGTTCCCGGAATACGCCGACTACGCCCGGCGGGTGGCCCGCTTCATTCCCGGACTGTGGTGAACCGAAGCAACATCCGGCCGGACAACCCGCGGCGGGTGCAGCACCCGCTTGGGCCGGGACGGCGGCGAGGACGGGTTTGTCCGCCGGGGGCCGGGCTGGTTGAATTGCCGGATGAAACCGAACGGAGCCGCCTTTCGATCCACCGGCGATGAACCGTCCGCGCCGCCGACGCGCCCGCCACTGCGATGGTGGCCGGCGGCAGGGATCGTGGTCCTGGCCGCCGCGGCGATCCTCGTCATCCGGCTGCAGGAGGATGTGCCGTTTCAAACGCGCAACCTCGCGTCGCTGGCGGTGAGCCTCGCGGCGGTGGCGTTGCTGTGGTTGTGGTGGCTGGTGGGATCCCGGGCCCCGTGGCGCTGGCGGTTGATCGGCTGCGGCGGGGCGTTGCTGGTGGTCGGGCTCGGGCTGGCCCTGTTCCGCATTCGCGGGGTGAGCGGCGACCTGATGCCGATCATCGAGCCCCGTTGGGCGGCCCGGGAGAGGGCCGTTTCCCCGCCGGCTCCACCGGAGGCCCCTCAGGTGGCGGCGACGCCTGTTGCGGCCCCGCGGCGTGTCGTCGCGGACTTCCCGCAATTCTTGGGTCCGAACCGGAACTGCGTGATCGAAGGCGTCGAATTGGATCCGGACTGGCAGGCGCGGCCGCCCCGGCCCGTCTGGCGTCGGCCCATCGGCGAGGGATGGGCCGGGTTTGCCGTGGTTGGCGAACGCGCCTTCACCCAGGATCAGCAGGGCGAATGGGAGCGGGTGATCTGCCTCGAACTGGCCACCGGCCGGCTGCTGTGGGAACACCGTGATCGCACCCGCTACGACACCACCATCGCTGGGCCGGGACCCCGGGCGGTGCCGACGGTCCACGAGGGCCGGGTCCTCACCTTGGGCGCCACCGGCCTCCTCAATTGCTTGGACGCCGCCTCGGGCCGGCTGCTCTGGCAACGCTGGATCACCCGCGATGCGGACAGTTCGGTTCCCGACTGGGGCTTCGCCGGTTCGCCCTTGGTGATCGACGGCAAGGTGATCGTCAGCGCCGGCGGGCGCGACGGCCGGTCGCTTTGGGCTTACGATCTGCAAACCGGCGAGCCGATGTGGCATGCGGGGGACGATGCGGCCGGCTACAGCGCCCCCTGCCTCATGGACCTCGCCGGCGTGCCGCAGGTCCTCATCTTCAACCGCCACCG
>RFJD01000429.1 GCA_003695015.1 Verrucomicrobiota bacterium
GTCGCCGAGCACCAAGGCAGCGCCCAGTGCCGGGTTTGCCATGGAATGGACTATCGGGGCACGGTGCTTTCGCGCGCGTTGGGCGACCGCGTCTTGAGTACGGAGTTCGGAACGAAACGGTTTTGGCGGGGCGCCCAGATCGGCTGCTACGCCTGCCACCTCGGGCCGAACAATGAGCATCGCAACAACAACGCGCCCCCCGTCGTGGCGGACGCGGCGGCAAGCACCGCCAGCGGCCAGCCGGTGGCCGTTCCCCTCTCGGCCAGTGACGCCAACGGGGATCCCTTGACCCTTCGCATCGTCACCCAGCCCCGACATGGCACGGTGGCCTTGGACGGGCGCACCGCGACCTATGTGTCCGATCCTGGCTTCGTGGGGCAGGATACGTTCACGTTTGCGGCTTGGGACGGCTCCATCGAGTCGAACCTCGGCGTCGGCACGGTCAACGTCACCCCCGGGCCTTTCGCCCTGGGTTTGCAGGTGCACGTGCCCGGGGAATTCCCCGCCGGTCTGGCTGTGCCCTTCGGCGCGTATGCGGTTCGCAGCAACACCACGGCGGTCGTCACGTATCGCTGGGAGTTCGGCGATGGGACGGCTTCCGACGATCGCCAGTTTGCCCAACACGCCTATGGCGCCCCGGGGACCTATGAGTGGTCGGTGACGGCCACGGTGATGCAGGGAGGTCAAACCGCCTCCACCACCGAGCACGGGACGATCGAGATCACCGATCCGGTGCGCTTGGGGATCGACTCCGCGCCGGCCCAGGTGGTTCTTTCCTGGCCGCGGGCGAACGTTGATCTGCTGTTGGAGCAGGCCGGCTCCCTCGGCCCCGGGAGCGACTGGCATTGGGTGACGAATGCGGTCGCCTTGGAGCCGACACGGGTTTCACTCGAACTTCCGCTGGAACCGGGCGCCCGGTTCTATCGCCTGCGACGCGCCGAGTGAGTTGACCCGCCAACCCGGGGGCGCCTTTGTCGTCCAAGTGGGGGGCGGATGAACCACGGGGCCGGTGGGGGCCGGCCCCGGTGGTGTCCGGGCCGCTTTCTTCGGAAGGCAGGTGCGTCGTCAAAGAGTGACGAGGCGACCAGCCAGGGGGAGGCAAGGGGATGTTGGATCCCGCCCTGCCTTGGTCCGAAGGAAGAGACCGCTCTTGCGCGGCTTCCGCTCCCTTGGGAGGACGGCGGGCTTGCCGGCCATCGGGCGGGCTCGATCCGTGAGAGGGTTTGGCCGCCGGCGGGTGGCTTGCGGGCGAGGCTTCGCTGCCATCCAAGAAAAAGAGCGGCCGGAGCCGCTCTTCGATTGCCCGGGGTTGGCCGTTTCGCTGCCGTGCCGGCTTATGGCTTGGGCGGCAGTTTGGTCCAGGCGCCGTTGTTCTTGCTCGACTCCACAGCGGCCTGGATGAAGGCCATGCCCATCCAGCCGTCCTCCACGTTGGCGTAGCGGAGACCGTCGCACTGGAACGGCTTGCCTTCGAGGTAGGCCCGCACGTCGGCCTCGAAGCAGCGGTGCAGTCGGGCGAACGCGTCGTGGAAGGCTTCCGGATGGCCGGAGGGGATGGTCGGCTCCTGCATGAGGCCGGGGAAGACCTTGTTGATCTCCTCTTCCGGCGGCAGGAAACCGTCGCCCGGGGTGACGGCGCCGCGATAGTAAACGCGGTCGGGCTGGCCCATGAGCTTGATGACGAGCTTCTCGGGCTCCTCCTGGCGCCAGACGAGGGTGCCCTTGGTGCCGCAGACCTCGATGCCCAGGTCGTTGAGGTGGCCGATCGAGATCTGGGAGGCGCGAACCAAGGCGCGGGCGCCGTTGGTCAGGCGGCAATAGACGGTGAAGTGGTCGTCGATGGGCCGGCCTTTGACGAAGATTTCGAGGTTGGCGGAGAGTTCCTCGATTTCCAGGCCGGTCACGTAGCGGAGCTGCATGAGGGCGTGGGTGCCGATGTCGCCGCCGCAGCCGGAGCCGCCGGCCTTCTTGGGATCGACGCGCCAGGAGGCCTGCTGCTGGCCGGTGTCCTCGAGCTTGGTGGCCAGCCAGCCTTGGAGGTAGTAGGAATCGACCCAGCGGATCTCACCCAGCAGACCGGCGCGGACGATGTAGCGGCTCAGCCGGCTGGTCCAGTGGCCGAGGTAGGTGTGGGCCACGCCGAAGGGGATGTTCTTTTCGCGGACCTTCTGGACGAGTTTTTCCGCTTCCTCGAGCGTGACGGTCAGCGGCTTCTCGCAGAAAACCGGAATGCCGGCTTCGAGGGCCTTCATGGCCGGGTCGAAGTGGACGAAGTTCGGGGTGACAATGAGGATGTAGTCCACCCGCTCGCCCACCGGGAGCTTCTTCTGGTCCTCGATCATCTCGTCGTAGGACCGGTAACCCTTGATGGGGTAGGGCCAGTTGGCGGCTTCTTCGAGGGCGATCTCCGGATCCGGGTGCAGGGCGCCGGCGACCACCCGGCGGGTGCCGTCGAAGTGAATGGCTCGCTGATGGGGGTGGACGATGAAGGCGCCGCGGCCGCCGCCCACCAAACCGACATTGAGGGGTCTCTGTGACATAAGCTCTCAGTTGCTTCCGTACGGTTGTTGCTCAGTTGGCGCAACGGGCCGTTTCCGGGCGGAAAACGGCGCGTTGCGAGTTCCGATGACGGAATCCGAGACTAGCGCGCATCCGCTTGGGTTCAAGGCTTTTGTGGGTGCGCGGCCGGCCGCGCGGCGCCGGGGTGGTCAACGCCGATGGGTGGTGTGTTCCTGCAGCCAGGCGACGTCGGCATTGCCCGGCAGCACGGCGGCGTGGATCGGGTGTGGCATGTCGGACTACTTGGGTGTGGGCCGGGATGGTTTTGCGCGGCGGAGAAGGTTGACCGCCCGCTGCGCCAACCCGCGCAGGGAAGGGCGTCCGATGGTGGTTGCCAGGAGTTCTTGGGCTGGCACGAGGTGGCGATAGATAAAGGCCTGCATGAGGTCGTCGGCTGGCACCGCTTCGTGGCGGATGAGGCGGCCTTGGACCCGGGCTTCACCGACGAACCGCAGCGAGAGCGGCCTGCGCAGCGGCTGTCGGGGGAAGCGCAGGGTGAGCTTGGCCTGGGTCTTGTCCGGCGGGATCACGGCGGGCCGGCCGTTGTTGAAGACGAAACCCGGCGGGGCGTCCTCCAAGCGCAGGAGGACGCGGTTGGTGAAGCCGTCGCGCCGCACCACGTGGAAGGTGACGGGGACGTTGCCGCCGGGACGCGCGTTGAGGCTGGACGGAGTGAGGCGGAGGGCGAAATCGGGTTGCGGCGGGCTCAGGCGCAGCCGGTAGGCGCATTCCGGGCCGCCCTGCCTTTGGACGTCCTCGATCTGGATCCGGTAGGTGCCCTCGGCCGGCAGGGTCGTCCGCAGGTAGGAATCGGCGTGATGGGTTTCGAGGCCGGCCTCCGGGTCGTCATGGTCGTCGCTGTAGGCCAGCAAGGCCCCGTCGGGTCCGAACAGCCGCAGCGCCGAGTCCAGCGGGGATTGGAGCCGGCGGGCGCGGACTTCGGCGACCAATTCCTGGCCCTGGCGGCCGCGAAACTGGAAGACGTCCGCATCGCCGGGCCGGTCGATCCGGCCGTTGATGATGACCGGCCATCGGACTTCGGCGGGGCGGAAGGGGTCGTTCGGTTCCTGTTCGCGGGTTTCGGGCA
>RFJD01000079.1 GCA_003695015.1 Verrucomicrobiota bacterium
CCGGGGCGGACGCCTCCTCGCCGGCCGGCGGCTGGGTGTTCCCGTTCATGGGGCCTCCCTGGGCGTGGATGGGGTGGGCGTTTCCTCGCGCCAGCGGACGCGCAACAACCGCCAGGGCGAGCGCGGCTCGGCCAGTTGTTCCTTCGGTACCGTGGCCAGGAACACCGGTTGCAGGCCCCGCTGGTACTGTTTCCGGCGCGGCCCGGCAAAGACCAGCCGCCAGCCTTCCCTGGTGCGCTCCATGCGCTGGCGTTGGAGGAACTCCAGGCCCACCTTGGCCCGCCAGGCCACCGGCCCTTCCTCGACGCGGGCCCCTGGTCCGGGCGCCACCTCCAGCTCCAGGAACTCCGGGTCCGTCACGAACAACACCACACACGGCGCCACCGTTCCCTCCGCATCCAACCAGCCTGTGCCGTTGAACGGTATCCGCGTGGTGAACGGCTCGCCGACGCGATAAACACACTTCGGATGCGTGGCGTTCTGTTTCGCGGCCGCCGTCACCTTTTCGAAATGCTCGACTTCGTTCCATCGCAGGGGGGTTGCCCCCCCATACGCCGTCTCCAAGTGGAAAGCTTCAGCTGAATACCAGCTGCCCAGCACCAGAAAACCTGCCAATAGCACGCGCTTGTGCGGCCTCCACTTTCCGCTAATCAACAACCAGGCGGCCAGGAGGGCGCCGGCGAAGGCCGGACCAAAGTCCAGGAGATAACGGGATGAGATGACCGGCGTCCGCGAATAGAAGATGAACAGCAGACCAGCGCTTGAGAGGCTCCATCCAGCAATCATGAGGGAGGACTCCACTGCCGCAGTCGCTTGCTGAGCCGCCGCCCGGTCCTCCTGTGCGACGTCCGCCCGTCCAACCATGGCGGGTTCGTCCGGTGATTCCGACCTGAGCCGTGCGCAGACGATTGCTACGTTGCTCGATGGACGGGCTTCGCCCAACGAGACCTCCGTCGGGGCATGAGGCAGGCCGGGCCCTGACCGCATGCGACAAAGCGCGACCGCGGTACACCAAACCCACGCCACGGCGACGGCGGCCCCCGTTGCTTCGTTGTACGTGGTGAAATACGACTCGCGCCAGCGAGGCACATCCGCCTGCCAACGATGGATGTCTTGGGCATAGTAGTCCGAGCCGTTCAGCCGGGGCCGTCCGAACAACCAAGCCAAGAGTTCTCTTGCCTGGATGGTCCACGGAACCTCCCGAAACGGGTAGTCGAACCGGGTTGCGTATAGGGATGGGATCAGTTGTTTCGGCTGCACGTTGAGGCGATGGCCGAACTCAGACGGTGCCCCGAACCGCAGCCAGTTGGTCAAGGGGACCAACGCGGCGGCGGCGAGGCAAACCAGCCACCCCAACGCAAGCAGACGCGCGCGACGGGACGTCAGACGAGGCCATCGCGATGGACAACGATCCACAACGGTCCAGCGAGCCCGCCCGATAAAGGCGGTGGCCACTACCATGGTGCATGCTCCGTAGACCCACAACGTCGGCCGCACCAAGGCGGCCATCCCGGAGAGGGCGCTTAGTCCCAGGTAATTCCCGGCAGTAGGCCTACCGGCCAAGGCGATCAGGCCGGCGGCCATCAGCACACCAACTCCGTACGCGTAGGCCACCGTTTCCTCCCATACAGCTCCACGGGAGGCCAGCAGGCCCAGGAACGGGGGAAACAGAAATACGATGACGAACGCGCCGCCGATCATCAAAGCAGCATGTTCCAAGTCCTGCCCGTTCAGTGTGCAATCGAGCACCCTCAAGAAAACAGTCGCCACCAGCGCCAAGAACGCGCCCAACGCCAAGTAGTCGGGGAAGGAATGCTTCACAATCATTTGAGACAGGACTTCTAAGGGAGTCCTCCACACACTGACACCCAATCCCCACACCTGTTGGACCCTCCCGTTTACCCAGCAATGATCCAGCCTCAAATCCTCGATGCGATGGCTCACCGCCAGATCGCCCCGCAACAACGCGCGCGTTTGCGCCCGATGATATGACACCTTCTGAAACCAACGTCCCCACTCGGGCACCAAACCGGTTGCCCAGAGGACTCCCATGCCATAAAGAACCCCGAGCGCCGCCGCCAAGAACCATCGCAGCTTAGTCGGCATCCGGGATGGTCCCGAATGCAATGGGCTCCGGACCTTCTCGGACCTGGTCGGCATCCCGGTGAGTGCCCGCGGGTCAAGGACTTACGACCTCCGGCACCGCAGTAACCAAGCCACCACGGCAAGCAACCCTACGTTGACCGCGACCAAGACAATCAGCGCTGTCCGCCGCAGGTCGCGTGGCCCGGGTCCTGTATATCCCGAGGAAGTCTGCAAGAAGAGACGCCGATCGTCATCCCAGACTGTTCGTACGGCATTCGTGTCCAATTGGAACTCGCTCGCTGCAATCTGGGGGTTGATTTCCACGTCGCGAAGTTCGTAAGACCAGTCAGCCATTAACCGTCCCGTGGCGTCAAAACTCCTATGAATCCCCCGCCACGCCACGGGAGGGGACCCCCCGCCTTCTTGATACATGAGCTTCGTTTCCGTGATCATCCTTCGAATGTGGCCAGCCCGGACGATGCGTAGGGGCCATCTTTTCCTCTTGTCGTATTGGATAAGGAAGTCGAACGACTCGCCATCCAAAACCAACCCCGTGCCCGGGATGCGAATCGTCATGTCCGGTCTGTCGCGGTCCTCCCATTGGGCGTTCTTGCAAAGGGCTTCTAGTCGCTGCTCTTGGTAGAGGTCCGTCAACTGTAGATAGCAACCTGGGCACGCGTCGCTGCGTTTCGAGAGCCACTCCAATGGGAGAAGAAGCGGATTAGGGAGTAGTCGCATATCGCCTTCCGGGGGTTGCTGTCGGGTGAGGAGCAAACCGGCGCGGCGCTCCAGTGCGCTGTGCCGCGAGCCGTCGTAAACGACCTGCCATACGGCACCGGTCACACCGGGAGGCGGGTGCTGCTCCAATGCAACCTTGAACCGGGTGCCCTCGCCGACGAAGACGTAGTCCACGCGTGTGGTAACCATGGTCCCCGTGGGCAGCCGGCCCCGGATGGTCCACACGGCGGCAAAGCGTGCGCTCCTGATCCGGGCCAGCTCCTCCCACGTGCTTCGTAGCACCTGGGCAGGGGAGGATGTGGTGTCCTGCGCTACTGTCAGAAAGGCCACCGCATGGAGCACCGCCAGTACGATGACGCTGCTGCAGCATGGATTTAGAAGGCGGCTCACAAGAAACTCCACCGGTGGGCGCCCCGGCAGATGGCCGACGCGATCCGATATGTGTTACTGGGTGGGGGGGAAGTAGTCTGACGGAGAAGAAGGTGGCGTTTCGTCGCCAGTGCAGGACGCCGTTGTCAAGAACAGCCCGCATGGCAGTGTGGTGTTCTTGTCCACACCACATTGAATGTAGTCATGCTTCCATCCACCCTTTTGGTACTCCCAGATGGTTGGACGCAGCGACGTTGGCACTGGCACACAGGCACTGTACCAACTGCACTTGCTGTATACTTTCCAGCAGTAAGGGTTCTTGGCACCCGTAAGGCCGACGACACTGGCGATAAACGCCGCGAGTCCACAGGCCCAGAGTGTGTGAATTGGGCCAAGGCTTCGCGAGTGTGTGGCATCCAGCGCGCCTTGAGGGGCCGCGTTCGAAGGGGTTCGTTTTGCGGTTTCGTCGTTAACTGCTTTCATGAGCGTGTTCCTGTGGTGGCTGCGTTGACGTGTGTCTCAGAAATGGGCAAGTGATGCGTTGATCCGCGTAAGAAACCATCTCATAGTGGTTTTTGTGCGTCTGCTCGAGGCTGTCGAACCACGAGGTGAATCACACGGCCGTCCCGAATGATGAATTCCACCCCCCGGGCTGGGTACTGCAACGTATGTGCGGCGGGGTCCAACGCCGCCGGCAGGGCCGCTTGCGCATTGGTACCTTGGGAAAGCCCAAGGTATTCCTTTTGGGCGGACTCTTGTGTTTGTCCGATGCTGCTGTACCCTCCAAGCGGTGTTCCGTAAGCCTCGAGCACGGAACTCGGCGGACTTCCAACTCCAATGCCCTGCAGGGTTCGACCGGGGAACCTCGAGGCAAATGTCGTGTCCTCTGGGTGGCCGGCGAACAGTGCCCCAACCCGTCCTTGGGCGTCGGGAACCACTGCCAGCGCCAGTGTGGCATAGTTTAGGCTCTTGCCAAACCGTTGCTCCGGCTGCCCGAGCAGTCTGACGACTTCACTCATGTCCATGCCCACGCGCAATTCGACGGTTTCCCCGTTGAGATCAAGTAGCAGGGCTTCAGGTGGCGGTACCTTGGGTTCTTTCCCGCAGCCGACCAAGGCGGTTGCGAGGAAGAAGAAGACGATCTGCATCAGCAGGAAACGAGCCTCATCAAAGCAGTTGCGATAACGAATGCCGGGCGGGATGCGCGTCGTTGTTGAGCCGGGGTTCTTGGTTCGCGAGTTGGGACGAGAGCTGGGTGGCCTGTGCAGCGGAGATCTTGTCCGGTCGCTGTGAGCGTGGGGCCGGAACTGAAGATCGGCCGGAAATTGCTTGTTGAGGCGGATATGAGAGCCGGGGGTGTCCATCTGGGCTTTCATCGCGGAGAAGGTTTTAACGTTCGAAGGAACCCTGCCCAACCGCAAAACAGCATGCTGGCGAGGATAGTATGCCGAACCAGTGACTGGTTTGGCGAGTCGCTGAACACGACGCCCACGCAGCCGCAAGAGGCTTGGTAACCCGCCTTGGCCAAAACCCACCCGTAAGCGGCAAATGCGACGCTCATCGTGGTGAGTGCGGCAAAAGCAAGGCTGCGCCAGACCCCTAAGGCGAAAATGCCTGCAAGTCCCAGTTCAGCTGCCGCCGCGAGCAACAACAAATGATCGTGGCGCACTATGGGGAATACGGGGTCGGGTCCGGAGGGGATCGATTCCGGGTGTTGCAGGAGGGCTTCCAGCTTCAGCAGGCCGGTGGTGGTCAAGAGAACGATCGCGAGGAATCGGAGGAAAACCACTGTGGTTCTTTCCCCGGAAGCAACGCTGTCCTTCGGCGTGCCATCTCTTGCCGCCCATCGGGCGTTGGGCGTCGGGCGTTGGGCGTTGGGCGTTGGGCGTTTCCGAACGCATGGCTCAGGTGATTGTTGGCGCAATCCAAGCATTGTTCGCTGGACCTGTCAAGCCCGCATTCAAGGTGTGTGCGAAGAAATTGCGGTGGGATTGCGGCTCCTTGTCGGCTTGCCTTGTGGTACGGGCATCCTGCCCGCCTCCCGGTCCGCGGTAGCCACCGACGTGAGGAGGTGGGGGTGTTGGGGTGGTGAGTTGAAGGGTTGAAGGGTGATGGGTTGA
>RFJD01000430.1 GCA_003695015.1 Verrucomicrobiota bacterium
CGGCGCAGGGCGAAGGACTCGATCTTGCGGCGCAGCTCGATGACCAGCGGCTGGAGCGATTCATCCGGCAGGTCGGCCACCTGAACGCCGCAGTGGGGCCGGGCGACCAGAAGCCCCTCGTTGGTGAGCTGGAGGAGGGCGTCGCGGACCGGCGCCCGGCTGACGCCGTAACGTTTGGCCAGGGCCTGTTCGCGCAGGGTGGCGCCGGCGGCGAACCGTTGGGCGAGCAAATCCGCCCGAATCCGCTCGGTGATCTGTTCCCGAATGGTGCGATAGACTGGCATGGCTCGGTCATGTTGCGGCCGGGTTGGGCGAAACGCCTCTGGCTGCGGCCGATTGGCTGCGAGGCGAGATTGTATGCAATCGACAGTTTCGTCAACCCCGTTTTCCTCCCTTCGCGCGCCGGACCCGCGGCCCCCTCACCCGGGAACACCGGGCGTGATTGCCGCCCGCGGACGGGAAGAGGCCCGTCGGCCGCCCTGCCAAGGCCCGTCGAACGCGCCGCCGGCCGGGCCCAACGGCAAAGGCCACTTTCCAACCCCGTCCATCGGCCGCCTTGGATCGGTGCAACACCCGCGCAGGCGCAGAAATGGTTCGCCTGCCCAGCCGGGAAATGCCGCTGGAACTGAAAAACCGGCCCGGCAACCAGCTTCCACCGGTTCCGGCCGGTCCGGAGTTGGGACGGAGGTGAGAAAGCGTACCGCGGCTGGCGGGCCGGGGCACCCCTGCTGCCCTCGAATCAGGCCCTCGCCCTGAGAGCCGCCTCTGCGACGTGCTTGCCGGTCATTTTGGCCGTCTTCAGGCCGAGCTCATCCTCGTCGATTGAGTTGTTGGCACTGAGGAGGGTGCCTCCTTGGAAGGCCGGGGCGTGGCCGCCCACAGCGATCATGCCAAAACAGAGCATGGCGGCCTGAATCTGGCTGATGACCAGCTCCTGGCCGCCATTGCGGAAACCACCCACCGCCACCACACCGAGCGCCTTCTCCGCCAGCAGCATCTTGGGTGAACGAAGCGGGGCCAACCGCTCGATGAACGCCTTGCACACCGAGCTCATGCTCCGGAAGTAACACGGCGAGCCGATGATCAAGCCCCCAACGTCCGGATCCCGGAACTTCGCGAGCAACGGGCTGAAGTCGTCCTCCGGTTGGTCGTTTCCCGACCAGCCGGTAAAACGAAGCCCACCCAGATCCATCAGCTCCGTTCGGATGACGGGACTGACCTGTCCGGCGGCATCCAACGCCGCCTGCACGGCCTTCGCCGTGGTCATGCCCCGGCGCGAACTGCACGCCACGCCAAGAATCTTCACCGTGCCCGAGGGAGCCGCAGCCTGACCGGCTCCCGCGGCGGTGATGGCGCCCATCGCGGCGACGGTCCCGGCCACGCCCAGGAAGCCTCGACGATCGAGTTGTTTTGTGTTCATGTGTCAGCCTCCTCTGATGTGTGTTGTTCGTTGGTCTTTCGTTTCACTGCATGTCGCTCAAGGGACGCTGTAAACGAGCCACAACCCACCAAGGATCACGAGCACGCCACACACGCCCTTGAGAATCGAAAGGACCCGGCTGTTTTCGTTCCAATTCAGAGCCCATTGAACCCACTCGGTCGCGGTGCCGGCTGCGACGATGACGCCGCAATGCCCCACGCCGTAGGCCAGCAACAACAAGGCGGCGTAAGCGGGCGCCGTTCCCGCGACCTTGAAGGTGACCGCCAACATCGGCGCCATATAGGCGAAGGTGCAGGGGCCGAGGGCGATGCCAAAGACCAAGCCGAGAATAAACGCCGCCAGCGGGCCGCGCCGCTTCATGTTCACCTGTCCCGGCCCCGACCACGGCATGGGGATGACCCCCAACAGGTGCAGCCCGACGGCGAAAAAGATCAACGCCACGAAGTAGTTTCCCCACGCCCCGACGTCGCCCATCATGCGCCCCGCGGCCGCTGTGATCACGCCAACCGCCGCAATGGTCAGCAGAATGCCGACCGAAAAGCAGGTGGCGGTCCAAAAGGCGCGCGCCGTGGTGACCCGCCCCTGGCCACTGATGAAACCGACGATCAGTGGGATGCTGGCCAGATGACACGGGCTGAGCAGGATGCTCAAGACACCCCATACCGCGCTGGCCCCCAAAGCCACCAACGGCGCGCCCTCGACCGCCCGGCTCAAGCTGGTGAAGAGATCTTCCATGACGACTCCGTGTGCCTGCGCGCCGGAGCGCCACGCCTATTTGCATTCACCCAACTTGCAGGCCCGGGCGATTTGTTCCGGCGTCAGCTTCATCTTGTCGGCCAGGGCCTGCGCGATCGTGATTTCCCGGCCGGTCATCGTCGGATGCTGATCGAGCCACCGACGAAGGTTCTCCCGATTCACGAAGAATCCCTGCTTGAAACAGCCCGCCGAGACCCACCTGCCGTCCTCGGTTTGTTTTTGCCCGAACCACGCGATGGCCGTGGGCGGCTCGATCGAGGCCACCTTCCCGTTCAACGTCCGCACCCGGATGACTTCGCCGGTCAATCCGTCGTACGCCTCGACTTCGATGTCCTTGCCGGTTCGCGCGGCCACGCCCATGGCACAGTGGGTACAGCAGCCGTAGGTGTGGATGGTTCCCGCCACAGTGACCTTGCATGCATCCTCCGGATACACGGCGCGATCGCAAAAACCGCAGCGCGTGGCGAGTTCCTTGGTCCGCAGGACGTTCCAGTCGATGATGACTCCCGGCGCGGTCTGCCGCGCCCGCTCGGCGGCTTCCCTCGCGGCGAAAGCACGAATCGTCGGCCGACCGCGTTCATCCATGCCGTAAAGATACACGGCCTCGGTCCCCTTCACCTTTTCGCCCGTCTCCCAATCGGTCACCCACACTTTGGCCGCTTCCTTGTCCGGATCGGCTCCCGGGATGCTCGAAAAGTAAATAAAGTAGCAATGTGGCGAACACAGGATGCGTTGTTCGACCTGGCCCCTCACCTGCACGGCGCTCTTCGGGTTCACGTCGCCATCGCACATGAAACACACCTGGTCGCGCGCCCGGGTGTCGGGTTGCAGCGGCTTGAGGCGGACGATGGGTTCCGGTTGGCTGGCCTTCACGTCCACGCCCAACTCCTGCCACTTGGCGAGGATGTCTTCCTTGCCGAAAAAGCCCGTGTGCCGATACAGCTCGGTTCCGTTCGCATCGAAAAAGATCTGCGTTGGGATCATTTCGACGCGGTACTGCCGGGCCACGTCGGGGTTTTTCCAAACGTCAATGAACTGGACGTCGAATACGCCAGCGTATTCCTTTTTCAGCTCCTCGAGAATCGGCGCCATCATTTTGCAGGGGATGCATTTGTCCGCCCCCAGATCGAGGAGCTTGGGAAGGCGGGTCGATGGCGCGACTTCCCGGGCGGTCGTGGATTCTGCATCCGCGACAGGCGCGGGGGCGGTGGCGCCGTTGGACGCGGTCTCGCGCGCTGATCGCTTCAAAGCTATGGTGGCCGCCGCCGCCACAACAACGGCAGCAACGATCCCGATGCGAGTTGAGGTCTTCATGGTGGTCGCTTTTATGTGCAAGCGTTGACTGGTTTCCGTTCCTGGCCGCCTCTGTCATCCGGCGATCTTTTGGTAAATGGCCGTCAGACGGGTGCGATAGCCTTCACTGATGGTGGCTTCCAGCTCCGCCAACGGCTTGACCGGCACCAGGTCCATGACCTCCACCGGACTCAGCCCGGCCTCCAACAACGTCCGCAGGGCGCCGTTGACCATGGCCCGCAGCGCCGCATCGGCAGCGTCCGGCGACAACCCGAAGTCGCCTGCCAGTTCGCGGAGCACCTGCCATTGGAACCAGAAGTAGGTCGGCCCCATCGCCGCCACGACCGCGTAGGCTTCCAACTGGTTCTCCGGAACCTCGGGGCACTCGCCCAAAGGCCGCAAGAGCGAGAGTACCCTTTCGCGTTCCTCGGCCGGCAGCCCCGCGGCAAAAGCCACCGGATTATACCCGGCGCCGATCAAGGAGGGGGCGTTGGGGATCAACCGCACCACGCGGTTGAAGCCGCCCAGGAGCTCCGTCACCTTTTCCAACTTCCACTTCGGCGCGAGGGAAACCACCACCGTGTTCTCTGTCAGGCTGTTCTTGATTCCGGCAGCCGCATCCGGCATCGCCGGAGGATGCACGGCCAGGAAAACAACCTCCGCTCCGGCCGCCTCACCGGCCGTTTGGACGGAACGGGCTTCGGGAACCCGCGCTTGGAGCGCCTGGATGGGTTCCTGATGGCAATCGAAAACGCGCACCTCGGGAGGCAATGCGGATTGACGCCGAAGCCCCTCGAGCAGAATGCGGGTCACGCGACCAGCGCCAACAAAACCGATGCTCTGGATCACTTTCATGTTCGCTCACAAAGTTGGTGGTTGTGGTTGTCTGACCGTTCGGGAAGTTTCTCACTCGGATTCGCGGGACCGGCGGTTGCTGACCAGCCACCGGCCCCGCTGGTCCATCCTTCTCAGCCTTGGGCGGGCGATTGGTTCTTCGACAGCATGGCTTTCAGCTCCGCCACGCTGGGCACCTTGCCCGTGACCTTGACCTCGCCATCGACCACCAACGCCGGGGTCATCATGACCCCAAGCGCCGCGATCTGGTTGAGATCGGTGACCTTGCGAATTTCGTAGTCCAGGCCGAGCTCGCGCGCCGCTTGCTCCGCGAATTGCATCAGCGCGTTGCACTTGGCACAACCGGTTCCCAAAACGAGCAGTTGTGTCGGCATGTTTCGTCCTTTCGTTGTGTGGTTGATTTCCTTCAGGGTGATGGCCGCCGCTCCTGCGGCCGGCCAAAATGCTTGTTGATCACGTCGCCCCGCGGTCCCAAATGTTCGTAGCCGTCCGGTTTCCACACGAAACCATTCAGTGGCGTGACGCTGAAGGAATCGGCCCATGGCCGCTCCAAGAGACCTCGCGCGAACTCCCACTGGAGGCGCTGGCAGCGCCGCATCTCGCCTTCGTTGAATTGCCCGGCGCGGATCTTGGCTTCCAATGCCGCCACCTCCGCAGGAAACAGCCCTGGCTTCAGGGCCACCTTCACGGCCTTGCCGGTGGAAAAACGGTACAGGATGAACTCATTGCCCAATGAGGGGTCGATCTTCTGCGTGCCGAAGCGAATCCGAGCGCCCGTCACAAACGCCACCGCGTCGCCGAAACAAGGAGAATTGTTGCTGATACCGCCCGTGTCGGTGCGATCGACGACACCCTCCGGGTAAAGCTCCTGCAAACCGACCTTCAACGCACAGGCTGCGGTCACCAACCCGTCGCACGGATGCCCATGAAACTTCACCAAGTCCCGCAAAGTAATGCTCTTGGTGTGCGGGTCATAGGGCCCCAGACTGCTCTCCGTGTCGCGCACGGTGAAGGTGGGCGCGTACGGAGCGGCAAGCCACTGCTCGACCACCGCCTCGGTACCACCGGGTTTCGGTTGCACACTGGCGCATCCAGCCAGCAGCAGCATCAACGGTAGCAAGACACAGCCGGTGCGGGATCGCCCCTTTGTCACGCGCCCGCACTGACAGATTTGTCCCGAAGTCTCGAAGATTGGATTCATAGGCTTTCCGGTTGGTTGTTCGCGGCTGGGGCAGCGGTTCCCCAGTGGAAGACACTTGCGCCCCATTGGCGCACGGCGGTTTGCAGGTCTTCGAAGAGCGAATAAAAGACCGGCACATAGACCATGGTGAGAAAGGTCGAGACCATCAGGCCGCCGATGGCCACGATGGCGAAGGGCGAGAGGCGTTCGAGGCCGATGGCCCATTCGAGCGCAATCGGGACCATACCGACCGATGTGCCCACTGCCGTCATCAAGATCGGCCGGGTGCGGATCCGC
This sequence comes from Verrucomicrobiota bacterium, assembly GCA_003695015.1. GTDB lineage: Bacteria > Verrucomicrobiota > Verrucomicrobiia > Limisphaerales > J093 > J093. Next base: position 5,823 of record RFJD01000430.1, read on the forward strand.
ACCGAACCGACCAGGGCATCGTAAGTGCTTTCCCCGCGTTCCTTCGCGGCGATGATGAAATCGATCAGAAGAATCGAGTTCTTCACCACGATGCCGGCCAGGAGGATCATCCCCATGAAGGAGGGCATGCAGCCGTGCTTGCCGGCGAGAAGCATGCTCCATGCGGCGCCGATCAACGCCAGCGGGATCGCCACCATGATGGTCAACGGGTGCAGCCACGACTTGAAGGCCGGCACCAGTGAGAAGTAAAGCAGGATCAGCCCCAGCACCAATGCCTGGCCCAGGCGGCCAAACGATTCGTTCATTTGTTTGATCTCGCCTTCGTGGCTGAGGCTGTAGCCGGGCGGCAGTTCCATGCCTTCCAGCGCCTTGACGACATCTTCCTGCATGTGGGAGACGGGTTGCCGGGCGCGATAGGCCTGGATGTCCAGCGTCCGCTGCAGGCCTTGTCGCGTGATGACCGAGGCCACCGGCTGGCGGGTGACGGCGCCCAGTTCTGCCAGCGGCACCTGGCCGATCGGGGTCATGATGGGATAGGTGGCCAGTTGTTCGGCATGAGCGCGCTGCGACTCGGGCAATTGAATCCAGACCGCCAGACCGTCCTGGTTGGGAATGCGGAAGACCGAGCTGGGCATGCCGCGCACCGCCGCCGCCAATTGGCCGACCACCGC
>RFJD01000431.1 GCA_003695015.1 Verrucomicrobiota bacterium
CCCCAACCGGTTCACCACCACCTTGACCACGTTGGGATTGTCCAGATCGCCCGGTTCGGCCAACAGCGTGGCTGCCGTGGTCATCTCCGCCTCGGTCAGCGCCGCCGCCACCGCGTCGATCGCCGCCGGATCGATCAGCGGCTCGTCGCCCTGGATGTTCACCACCCCGTCGCAGGCCATGCGCCCGGCCACTTCCGCCACCCGGTCGGTGCCCGAGGGATGTTCGGGCCGGGTCATCTCCACCCGCGCCCACGGCCGGACGGCTTCCGCGATGCGCTCGTCGTCGGTCGCCACGATCACCTCGTCCAGCCGGCTCGCCCGGCGGCAGCGTTCCACCACGTGGCGAATGATCGGCTTGCCGGCCAGCAAGGCCAGCGGCTTGCCCGGAAACCGGGTCGAGGCATAGCGCGCCGGAATGATGCCCAACAACCTCATGCCGCCCTCCCCGCCGTCCGGTAACCACCCCTTCCCCGACTGGTCGCGTGGGAACGGATTCGATGCGCTCGGAATTCGGTCGCCCGCCGAAGCATGGCGGAGTCTATCGACCCGGCCGCCATCCCGGCAAGCCGGATGGCTCCGCCCCTCAGGCCGCCGGACGGCTGGCCGGATCGACCCTCTCTTCCCGCGACCCAACGTCGCCCCGCGCGCCGCCGGCCCTCCGCAGGTCGTCGAGCAATGCGTCCTTGAATTGGCACAGCGAGTGGTTCCACAGCACGTCATGGACGAACGCTGGGAACAACCGCCGGAAAGCCCGCCAGAAAATCCGCGAAAACACCCCCCGCCCCCGTGGAAAATTGAACGCCACGTAAATCGACAGGTCGCACACCCCCGGCCCGGCCTCCTCGACCTCGAAGACCAGGATCCCCTGCCGCGCGAACCCGTCCAACACCCGATACACCGCCAGCCGGTCCTCCAGCACCCGCTCCAGCAACAGGTGGAAACAAAACCGCCGGTGGAACACCCGGTACTGGATCAGACACCCTTCCCGGCAGGGCTCGCCCGCCAGGCGCCGGACCACCACCCCTCGCGGCCGCAGAAACCGGCGGTCCGGCTCCCCGAACCGGCCGATCTGCCGGAGAATCACCCCCCGCGGCGCGGGGATCCGGATCGTGTACATCCGCTCGAACTCCAGCCCCTCCGGAGGCACCCGCGTCCCGGCCATCGCCAGCCACCGCGCGAATTCGGCCCGCTTGACATGCAACCGCTCCCAAGCCACCCCGGTCGGGAACCGCCCGAAGCCCTCCCACTTCAACCCAAATGCCTTCTCGGTCAGCGTGTTCCGCAAGGTGATGTAGAAACCGCCGTGCAGCACCGAAATCACCACCCGCGGGTGCAGCATCCGCCGCAACACCCGGGCGTAGGGCTGTTCGCCGCTGGCCACCTCCCACAGGGCCTGTTCGAGCTGGCGTTCGGAGCTGGGACGGGTCTTCCGCTCGTAAATCACCGCCTGATAGAGCACGCGGCTCAACACCGAGTTGCTGAACACCAACCGGTGCGTCAGAAAAACCAGGGCCGCGCACCAGTTGTCCCGCTGAAACGCCCGCACCGCCGGCACATAACCCCGCCGCAGACTCGCTTCGTCTCCGCCCCTCCGCACGAGGGTTTGCGCCAGCGCCCGCGCCATCACACAAGCCGAGAGAATGCCGTCCTTGTTCAGCCGGGTCGTCGCCAGATCCCCCACCGCCGCCGCCCCGTCGGCCACGAACCGCCGCGCCACGCCCGTGACCATCCACGGCGTGCACAGGCAGGCCGCCCGCACCTTCTGCTGCGGTGGCAGCAGCTTCCGCACGTGCGGCAACGCCAGAAACCGGTCCAGGATGGCCCGGTTGTCCGCCCCCGTCCGCGCCGCGTCCACCGCCGGCCCCACCAGCACCACCGTGGCGAACCGGCGTTTCGGCACCACCGAACACATCTCCAACCGCAGCTCCCGCGACCCGTACTCGACGAAATGCAGCACCCCCGCCAACTCGCCCGGCAGCGGCGTATCCAGCTCCACCTCGAACACCAGCGCCTTGCGCCGCCGCGGCGGCCGAAACCCCGGCAACGCCTCCCGGATCGCCGCCAGTCCCAACCCCTCCAGACCCCCGCAGCCCTTGTTGACCCCCGTGGCCAGCGCCACGAAATCCGCCTCCGCCATCCCGCCGCCACCCGGCCCGCTCAGCTCCAGCCGCCACCCCCCGTCCGCCCGCCGGTGAATCCACATCACCCGCGCCGCCACCACCCGGGCGCCGGCCCGCGCCGCCTCCCCCAGCAGCCAGGAATCGAAACTCTCGTCCCGGTGCCGCCGTTTCACCGGATAGCCCCCCCGAAACACCGACACCATCTCCCGCCCCGGCGGCACGTCGATCTCGATGTTCTTCCAATAGCCCTGGATCGTGACCCGCCGGATCCGGTCCTGCACCAGCCGTTCCGGCAATTCCAAACCCAACCGCCGCAGTTCCGCGCACAACAACGGGGAAAGTCCGCCGGCACAGTGGTTGCATCCCTTCCAACACCAGCCGCCCCCGGCCTCCTCCCCGGCCACCTGCCAGGCCGGCTCATACACCACCACCTCCAAATCCCGTCCCGCCTCCGCCGCCTCCCGCCGCAAATGCAACGCCAGAAACGCGCCCGCCGGCCCGCCGCCCACGATCGCCACCCGCCGGGGAAACCGGCCGGCTTTCCCGTCTCCGAAACGCTGGAACAGGGTCTTCATGGCTTGGCAGACGCCGACAGCATCACTCACGCTTACGGTGTTTTTCAAGACCAATGAATACAGCCCCCTCGGCCCGCCCGGGCCACTCCTCCCCCCATGGCCGGAGCCTCTGCGGATTTCCCCCCGGGAGCCCTCCGGCCTTGGCGGTTCCGGCCCCGGCCCTGCCGCCCCGCCCGTCCTCCTCCGGGAGCCCGGCCGACAAGCCTTTGCCCGAAGCCGCTTTCCAGCGTTGACACCCTTTTCGGCTTTGTTAGTTTCGCTTCACTTTCGCGGGCGTTAATCCAGCGAAACTCAGAACCAAGAAACGGAAGATTGTTTTATGGCAAAGGCATCGAAAGCTCCGAAATACGTGTACCTGTTCGGCGCCAACAAGGCCGACGGCAACGGTTCGATGAAACCGCTGCTCGGCGGCAAGGGCGCCAATCTGGCGGAAATGGCCCGGATCGGGCTGCCGGTTCCCCCCGGCTTCACCATCACCACCGAGGTCTGCACCTACTACTACGACCACAAGCGGACCTATCCCAAGGAGCTGGAAGCCCAGGTGCGGAAAGGCATGGCCCACATCGAGAAGATCATGGGCACCAAGTTCGGCGACACCAAGGCCATGCCCCTGCTGGTCAGTGTGCGCTCCGGTGCCCGTGAGTCCATGCCGGGCATGATGGACACCATCCTCAACCTCGGCCTCAACGACCAGACCGTCCTGGCCCTGGCCAATGCCACCCAAAACGAGTGGTTCGCCTGGGACTGCTACCGCCGCTTCATCCAGATGTACGGCGACGTCGTCATGGGCGTCCAGAAACGCCCCGGCGAGGACCACGAGCCCTTCGAGTCCGTCATCCACGGCCTGAAGCTCGAACGCTACGGCAAGGAGATCCTCGACACCGAGCTGACGATCGACGACCTCAAGGAGCTGGTGACCCGTTTCAAGAAGCTGGTCCGCGAGCGCACCGGCAAGGACTTCCCCAACGACCCGTGGGACCAGCTCTGGGGCGCCATCGGAGCCGTCTTCGGTTCGTGGATGAACGACCGCGCCATCGTTTACCGCCGCAAGTACAACATCCCGCATGACTGGGGCACCGCGGTCAACGTTCAGGCCATGGTCTTCGGCAACACCGGCGAACGGTCCGGCTCCGGCGTGGCCTTCACCCGCAACCCGGCCAACGGCGAGAAGGAGTTCTACGGCGAATTCCTCATCAACGCCCAGGGCGAGGACGTCGTCGCCGGCGTGCGCACCCCGCAGCCGGTGGTCGAGCTCAAGACGGTGATGCCCGCCGCCTACAAGGAGCTCGAGCGCATCCGCAAGGTGCTCGAAAAGCACTTCAAGGACGTCCAGGACTTCGAGTTCACCATCCAGGACGGCAAGGTCTTCATGCTCCAGACCCGCAATGGCAAACGCACGGCCATGGCGGCGCTCAAGTTCTCCATGGACATGGTCCGGGAGAAACTCATCGACTGGAAGACCGCCATCCTGCGCAACCCGGCCGACCAGCTCGACCAGCTCCTGGCGCCGGTGTTCGAGGCCGCCGAGGTGAAGAAGGCCAGGGCCATCGCCACCGGCCTGCCCGCCGGTCCCGGCGCCGCCTCCGGCATGATCTACCTGAATGCGGACCGCGCCGCCGAGGCCGCCGCCAAGGGTGAGAAGGTCCTGCTGGTTCGCAACGAGACCTCGCCCGAGGACCTCCGCGGCATGATCGCCGCCGAGGGCATCCTCACCGCCAAAGGCGGCGTCAGCTCCCACGCGGCCCTGGTCGCCCGCCAGATGGGCAAGGTCTGCATCTGCGGCGCCGGCGCCCTGCAGATCGATTACGACAAGCGCACTGTCACCGTGGACGGCAAGACCTTCAAGGAAGGCGACTGGCTCTCGATCGACGGCACCGCGGGGGTGGTCTATGAAGGCCAGATCCGCACCGCGCCTTCCGAGATCATCACCGGCCTGCTCCATGGCGACGAGGCGGCCCGTAAGACGCCCAAGTTCAAGATGTTCCGGCAGCTCATGAACTGGTGCTCGAAGGTCAGCCGCCTCGAAGTCCGCACCAACGCGGACAACCCCGAGCAGGTCGCCAACGCCCTCGCCTTCGGCGCCAAGGGCATCGGCCTCTGCCGTACCGAGCACATGTTCTTCGAGGGCGACCGCATCGACGCCATGCGGGAGATGATCCTCGCCGACAACGTCGAGGACCGGAAGAAGGCCCTGGCCAAGCTCCTCCCCTACCAGAAGGAGGACTTCGTCGGGATCTTCAAGGAGCTCAAAGGCCTGCCGGCCACCATCCGGCTGCTGGATCCGCCTCTGCACGAGTTCCTGCCGCACACCGAGCAGCAGCAGAAGGAACTCGCCCAGAAGACCGGCATCCCGCTGGAGAAGATCAAGCACCGGGTCGAGCAGCTCCACGAGTTCAACCCGATGCTCGGCCATCGCGGCTGCCGTCTCGGCATCACCTATCCCGAGATCACCGAGATGCAGGCCCGCGCCATCTTCGAGGCTGCGGCCGAGGTCAAGAAGCAGAAGATCCGCGTCAAGCCCGAGGTCATGGTCCCGCTGGTCGGCTTCAAGAAGGAGCTCGACCTGCAGGTCGAGATCATCCACCGCGTGGCCCGGGAGGTCATGGCCGAACAGAAGGTCAAGATCGACTACTTGGTGGGCACCATGATCGAGGTCCCGCGCGGCGCGCTCACCGCCGACCAGATCGCCGAAACCGCCCAGTTCTTCAGCTTCGGCACCAACGACCTCACCCAGACCGGTCTGGGCATCAGCCGCGACGACATGGGCAGCTTCCTGCAGCCCTACACCGAGCTGGAGATCTTCAAGAAGAACCCGTTTGCCACGCTCGACACCGAGGGCATCGGCCAGCTCATGGAAATCGCGGTCGCCAAGGGCCGCGCCACCCGGCCGGACATCAAGCTGGGCATCTGCGGTGAGCACGGCGGCGATCCCGACTCGGTGAAGTTCTGCCACAAGCTGGGCCTCACCTACGTGAGCTGCTCGCCCTTCCGCGTGCCCGTCGCCCGGCTGGCCGCCGCCCAAGCCGCCCTGCTGGACGAGGCGGCCGCGGCGTCCGCCAAGCCGTCCCGGAAGAAGGCCGCCAAAAAGTCGGCCCGCAGGAAGTAACCACCAACACCAGGAGGCGGTGATCCGCCACCGCCGGCCGTAACACCAAGCCGCCCCGGCCATCCCGGGGCGGCTTTCGTTTGGGCCCCGCTGGTTGCCTTCTGCAGAGCAACTGCCACAATGAAGACCATGAAGCGACTGCAATTGACTGCCCTTCTCGAAAGAGAGGAAGAAGGTTATGTGGCCCTCTGTCCGGAACTGGACGTTGCCAGCCAAGGTGACACCCTCGACGAAGCGCTGGCGAACCTCCGTGAAGCGGTGGAACTCTTCCTGGAATCGGCCTCCGAATCCGAAATTCAACGCCGGTTTCGTCCGGAGGTGATCGTCAAGCGCTTCGAGGCCATCTATGCCTAAGCTGGGTGTATTCTCCGGCGCCGAGGTCTGCGAAATCCTGCAAGCGCACGGGTTTCAACTGGTCCGCCAACGTGGCAGCCATCTCGTGATGCAACGTCGTGTCGAAGGCAGCACCATCACCGTACCCGTACCCAACCACCGAGTGTTGCGCATCGGCACGCTTCTCTCCATCATTCGCCAAAGCGGCCTGCCCAAAGAGGTTTTCATGAAATAATATCGGCCTACCGCGGGCGGATCCCAAAACCCTACCGGGCGGCCGCTTGGCACTAAACACCGTCATCAACCTCTACAGACCAAATACGCTGAGTCATCGGCCAATCACCAAGAAATCGGGTATAACCGGCCCTTGGCGAGAGGATAAACAACGTCCTCCCGAGGAAAATGGGAAGGTGCGCGGTCCCTCAACGTCGCGGCAGCAGCGAGATTCCAGCGTTCCATTGGTCCCAAGCGGCCGCCGACCGGTTCGTGGCACGCGCCACAAGTCCCGCGCTCTTATCTAGCCTGACTGCCGAACGCAGTACTCGCGACCAGCGGGCTGATCACGTCTTTTCGCCTCTTCGCGTCTTGGCGTTCCCGAACGAAGCGGCTTCCCCTCAAAACGGGTGGCCGAGGGAAACGTGCAGGGTGCCGGCCGGATCGAATCGCCGCGGGTTGAGGTTGTGCCCGTATTCCAGCCGCAACGCCCCCACCGGCGTGGCGTAGCGAATGCCGCCGCCGACCGAGTACAGCCATTCCGCCGCCGGATAGTCCTCGATGTGCTCGGCCACGCCCGCGACATCGAGAAACCCGACCACCGACCATCGCCGCGTCAGGGCCTGTTCCAGTTCGAAGTTGCCCACCCAGGCGGCCTCCGCCCCAAGCTGCCGGCCGGTGGCGTCCCGGGGCGAGGCCCCGCCCTGCTCGTAGCCGCGAATCGAGGTTTCGCCTCCCGGAAAGAACCGCTTGTTGAACGGCACCGGCCCTTCGTCGAGCGCCAGGTCCGCGGCCACGCCGTGCCAGAATCCCACGTGCAGGTAGGTGGCCCGGGCAACCGGCCGGTGCCAACTGAAGCTGGCCTCGATCCGCTGATAACTCGCCGACCCGCCCAAGGCCGGATTGGCCGCCTCGATCGTCACCCCGGCCCGCCAACCCTCGCGCGGCAGCAGCGGGTTGTTTCGGCGCTCCCAAGTCCAATCCGCGATCACCGCCGCCACCTGCGTCTCCCCCGGATCGCCGGCGAGCCCGACCCGGTCGCTCCGGAGAAACTCATAGGCGTACCGCAGCCCGAGGTTTTGCCCGGAGGCAAACGAGCGCCGCAAACCGGCCGTCAACTTGACCTCCTGCCGCTCGAAGGTCAGTTCCTCGCGGCGCAGCAGTTCGGCGTCGCCAAACCCGATCAGCTCCGGCGCCAGGAAATCCGGCACGGAATAGGTCAACCGCCCCTGGGTGGACTTGAACGACTGCACTCCGTAAAGCCGGGCGCTGTGGGCGCGGCCCCAGAGGTTGAACAGGTCCAGCTCCGCCCCGCCGAAAAGTTGGTCGTAACTGCCATACCCCGCCAGCAACCGCAGGTCGATCCGCCGCCCTTCCTCGACCCGGTACCGGACATCCCGCACGCCATTGGTCTCCTCCGGGAAATCCAGCAACACGCTCTTGAACACCCCCAATTGCGAAAGCCGCGTCCGCCCGCGGTCGGCTTCGATCCGGTTCAACCACGGCCCCTCCAGCCGGACCTTCCGCCGCAACAACGCCTCGCTCGTCTTTTGCAGCCCCTCGAACCGCACCTCACCCAACCGGACGCGCGGCCCTCGCACCACCACGGCCCGGAGGTCGGCCCAAACGACCTCCTCCCCCGGCTCCTCCGCCATCGGCTCGAGGCTCACGCGCACGTCCGGATAACCCTCCGCCAACGCCCGCCGCCGCAATCGTTCGATCGTCTCGGACTCCCAGGCGGCGCTCCACACCGCCTCCGGCCGGGATTCGCTTTCTTCGACGGCCGACCCGCCCTCGGCATCCCGCACCACGGTCACCAATCGCCTCACCCGGTAAAGCGGCCCGGCCCGCACACCCACCCGCGCCCGCACCCGTCCGGTGGCATCGTCCACTTCGAGCGACTCGATCGTGACCTTCGCCCGCCGATGGCCTTCCTGGCGGAGGCTCACCTCGAGGTTCCGCCGGGACCGCTCGAACCGAGCGGGGCTGTACGGCCGGTCCGATCGCAGCAGGATCAGGCTGTCGGTGGGATGGAAAAACCGCCGGGCCTCGCCGGCCGGGATGCCGTCGAGCGGATCGAACTCCAGTCGCTGGAGGTGATACCGGACGCCGGGCCGCACGTGCAGTTCGAGGCGCACGGCCTCGATGTCCGGCGGCAGCAGCACCTCGGCGCCCTCGGCGTAAACGACGTTGGTCGAACCGCCGTCCGGCAACTGCAACCGCGCGTCGATTTCACACCGGAGGAAGCCGGCTTCCACCAGTTCGCCCCGCAGCATGAGGCAGGCGTCCTCGATGAACCCGGCCGGCAGCCGCGGCGGCAGTTCCTTGCCCGGCCAGAGCTTTTGCAGTGTGCGTTGCCGGATCCGATTCTCGAAAAACCCCAAACCCGACACCCGCACGACCGCCGGTTTCTCCCCCGCTCCGGCGCCGGCCGCCTGGCCGCTCCCCGAGACTGCGGCCCGCAGCAGGACGCTTCCGCCCAGCGCCACCGCCACGGCCAATCCCCACAGCCCGGCCTGCCATCGACGCCCCCTCATTTCGAGTACACCCGCCATTTGACCCCGCCGTCGTAGCTGTCGAACCGGTCACGCGCCCCAAACAGGGACCAGCGGTCGGAAAGCCGGTACTCGATCTCGTAAGTGAGCTGGCCGCGGTCGCTCACCTCCTGGCCCGAACGGATCGTCAGCCGGTCGTCCTCCGGATCGCCCGTCAACCGGCCGAGGAACTCCTTGCCCAGAAACATGCCGATCTGCTGCATCCGCCCCCGGCTCGAGTAGCTGAA
>RFJD01000432.1 GCA_003695015.1 Verrucomicrobiota bacterium
CAGGTCGAGGGGATCGTCCATTGCCTTCGCCAGTTCCAGGAACCGGGCGAACAGCCGCTTCAACCGCGGTTGTTGCGCCGGGTCGTCGGCCAGATCGCGCATTTCGTCCGGGTCTTCCCGCAGGTTGTAGAGACGCGCCTTGCCGATGGCCGGATAGAGGATGAGCTTCCAGTCGCCGGCGCGGATCATTCGCTGCAGCTTCAGGTAGGCGCCGTAGATCTCGGGGTAGAAGGAGTCGCGACGCTCGCCCCGGATGAAGGGCATGAGGGAATGGAACTCGACGTGGTCCCCGGGGGTCACGCCGGCCAGTTCCAGCGTGGTGGGCATGATGTCCTGAAGGTAAACCGGCGCGTCGATTCGAACCCCCTTGGGCACACCCGGCCCCACCACGAACAGCGGCACCCGGATGCTGTGGTCGTACTGGTTCTGTTTGCCCATCAAGCCGTGGTGGCCGACGGCCAGGCCATGGTCCGCGGTGAAGAAGATCCACGTGTTGCGGTCCTGGCCGGTGGCTCGGAGGGCTTCGAGGATCCGCCCGATCTGGGTGTCCATGTGCGTGGTGATGGCGTGGTATTCCTGGCGGTGCACCCGGACGGCGTAGGGGGTTCGGGGGAAGGGCGCCAGCCGTTCATCCCGCAGCTTGGGGCCGCAGCCGATGTCGTTCTGGTACGGGTACTCGGCCAGGAAGTTCCGCGGCAGGGGCATCGTTTCCGGCGGGTAGAGGTCCACGTATTCCTTGGGTGACTGCCGCGGGTCGTGGGAGGCGTTGAAGGCCAGGTACATGAAGAACGGCTTGTCGGACTTCGAGGCGTGTTGAAGGAACTTTTCCGCGTCGTCCGCCAAAACCTCGCTCCAATGACGGCCGCCTTCCCAGAAACCGCCGAACTTCGGGTCGTACGGCGACCACGGGTCGGGTTTGCCTTCGATCGGCCGGTTGTAGCCTTCGGGCGTGTCCTTGGGCATGCCGGGCCGGATGTGGGCAGTGTGGTCGAAGGCCAGCTCGGCATTGGCCTTCACGTGCCATTTGCCGCTCATGTAGGTCTCGTAGCCCGCAGCCTTGAGGTACTCGGACCAGAACCGGCCCGCCTTCCGCTCGCGTTCGCAGGTCCGATCCACTTTTTCCGCGCGCCAGACGAAGCGGCCGGTGTTGAGCATGGTGCGGCTGGCGATGCAGACCGCCCCGCTCCAGGAGCCCATGTTGAAGGCGTGGGTGAAGACCATGCCGCCTTCGGCCAGCCGGTCCAGGTTGGGCGTGAGGATCCGCTCGTTGCCCAAGGCGTGGACCATCTCGTAGGAAAGGTCGTCAGCGAAAATGAACAGGATGTTGGGTCGCTCCGGCGCCTCGGAACCGGCATGGAGCGCCGGCAACGACAGAAGCCATCCCGCGGCGGCCAGAGCCCCCGGCAGCAGCCTGCCGGCCAGGGACCGCCACCACGTTCGCCATGGATTGTGAATCGGTGCACTCATGGGGGCCGAGGATAGGGCATCGGCTGTCCAAGACAAGGCGACAGGCGGCGCCGCCGGGCCGCCGGGAAGGAATCCGGCCAAGGAAGAGGGGCCGGGCCGAAGCCCGACCCCTGGGTGTTGTGCCGTGAGCGCCCTTTGACTATCGGACGCGGTAGAACGCTGGACTGGCGTCCAGCGGAATTGTCGCCGGACTGGTGGCCCCTTCGACGGGCGTCCAAGTCTTGAGATCCGTGGACTTTTGCAGCGTGCCCATGGCCGGCTCCCAAGAGATGACCACGTTTCCGTCTTGGAGGGCAATACTCATTTTCGTCTTCGGGATGAGCATATACGCCACCGCGTTGAGCAGCAACTGTTCTCCATCGCCGACCATGTCGAAAATGCCGGCGCCCTGGGAGGTGAGCCCGGAGGCCTCCCGACTCCCGGTCAGGAAGACCAATCGATGGCCGGCCAGGACGTCGTGCGTCCCGTCTGCCATGACGGTGCCGGGCCAGAACTCGGCCACGGCCACGCCGCCGTTGGCGGGATCGCCCTCGGCTGCGATGCGGGCCAGCGGGATGCCGCCCGGAACCAGCGGGTTCATGTTGATCGAGACGCCCCGCTGGACCTGGTCGTTGAAGGTCACCACGTCGGTGTAGGGGTTGACGGTGACATTGTTCGCGTCCAGCGGCACGCCTTGGAAGATCGGGTGGCCCGGGTCGAGCACCTGCAGCCGGGCGGGGCCCACGGTGTCCACCATGGTGGTGCCGGTGGTGAAGCCCATCCGGCTGCTGCGAAGCACGTAGCCGCCGAGGATCATCATCGGGGTTTCGATGCTGTTCCATGCGGTGGCCCCGGCGTTCTGGTAGTGGTTGCTCGGCACCGAGCGGCTGATGATCACCAGGTCGAAGGACTTCAGCAGGTCCGGATCGGGCGTCGCGCTGGTGACGATGCGCGTGACCTGATACCCGTGCTGCGCCAGCAGACGGGTGTAGGCGGCGTCCGGCGCCTCGGTGAAGCCGGCGGCGGCCGCGGCGTCCGAGGGCGTGTCGTCGGCCGGGTGGAAGCTCACCCAAGCAATCTTCGCGCCGGCCGGGGCTTCGCCCTCGACCTTGAAGCTCCACGTGCGGGTGTCGGTCGCGCCGGTCGTGTCGGCGTAGGTCAGCTCCACGGTGTGCGTCGAGCCTTCGGTGAGGCCGGCCGGGTCGTAGATCACGTCGGCGCCCTCGGGCGTGTCCACCACGGTGAGACTGGCGGTGACGTCCTGACCGTCGAACATCATCTGGATGCTGGCGGGGTCGAGGGCGTTCTGCCCATCGACCAGCGACACCGCGATGGTGGCATCCACCGGCACGGCCTGGGCGTCGGGCGCCGGACTCACGCTGATGGCCCACGGAAGGGTGCTGGCGGAGGCGCCGGCGTCAGCGAAGAGCAGATAGTTGTGGTTGACGTCGTTTTGGACGTCCACGGCCGTGAGGCGGACCGCCGTTTCGCCGGAGAGGTTCAACGACCGCGGCACGCCAAAGGCATCGGTCAGCGGGATGTACTTGTAGGTGTTGACCGTGCGGGTTTGCTTGGCGACGAACAGCCCCAGCGGCTTGGTGGTCTGGTTGGGTTGGGTGGGGTCGCTCGTGACCAAGTCGAGTCGCAACAGCCGATCCGCGCCGGCGCCCGCCCGCAGGTAGGGCGTCAACACCTTGCCCGGGAACGTGCGGGTGTAGTTGAGCCATTCGCCGCTCTCAACCCCGACCACCTGGTAGTCGGGAACCTGGGCGTCCACGAACTTCTGGCGGGCCACGTCGTTGTTGTCGTCCAAGTCCACGCCGTCCAACGGCCGGTAGGTGCTGGTGGTTTCCGGCGTGGTGTCGGACCAATCGACGTCCATTGCGCCTTGGGCATCCTGGTAGGCGCCCGGGGGCGGATCGTCGAAGAACAGGCCGTAGAAGTTGAAGTCCTCCGACTCGATGACCAGTCCCGTGCCTTCGACGAAGGTGTCGAAGTCGGAAACCACCTCGGTGGTCAGGCCGGTGGAATCGGTCACCCGCACCACGGCGGTATAGACCTGGTTGGGCGCCAGCCCGTTGAAGGTGGCGGTGCGGATGGGGTCGGAGTCGCTGCCGGAGATGGTCAACTGGTCGGTGACATCCTGGCCATTGAGGATGACCTCGAAGCCGCTGTTGGGGATGGTGCTGCCGGGCATGTTGGCCTCGACGTCGATCGACAGGCCCTGGGCGGCGTCGTAATTCATCGCGCCCCCGGCGGGGGTGACGATGACGTCGGGCGGGACCTGGCCGCCTTCGGGCAGGACGAACCCCTTCTTGTAGCCGAACCAGTCCACATCCAGCGCCCAGTTCTGCGGCGTGGCCGAACCGCCGGTGGCGATGAAGGAACCGGCGTCGAGGTCGGAACCGGTGCCGGCGGTGACCTTGTGGGCGGTGGCCACCAGGTTGCCGTCGCGCCAGACGAAGACGTCGTGGGTGGCCTGGGCTTTGTCCGGATTGCGGGTCTTGCGGATGGCGATCCAGAACTCGTGCCAATCGGTCGGGTCCAGCGGGAAGTTGTTCACGCCGGAACCCTCGCCGAAATCGACGTTGCCGCTGGGCACCGGACCGCTGCGTTCGTTCATGGTCAGACCGGCGAACCCGGCGCGGCCGGAGTTGGGATTCCCGCCGGGGGTGTCGTCGGGGACGGTCAGCGAGAGGGCGATGGCGCCGCCGGGATGGTCCGGGGTGCCGTCGCCAATCTGCCGGATGACGAAATTGCCCTTCGCGCCGTCGCTGGTCAGATAGCCGTCGCCGCCCTCCGGATAGGGAACGACGCCGTTGTCCGGGTAGGGAGCGTCGGTGTTTTGACCGTTGCGGTGGAGGGGATCCAGCGGGCCGGTGGCCTTGCCGGGGGTGGGGATGCGGGCCCGGAAGGTCAGGGTGACGCCCTCGTCCAAGATGGCGAGCGTGTCCGCCTCGGGCAGGTCTTGGAAGAGGTAGTGGCCGAAGTAGATCTTGCGGTTGCTGGGATCACTCCAAGTTCCGAGGTCTCCGTCATAGTCGCGGGGGTCGCCGGTGTCCTGCATCCGGAGGAAGGTGGTGTCGCCTTCGGTCAGGATCATGGCGCCGCCCGGGCGGTTGTCGGGGTTGTTGAGCGGATCGAGCACCCCGCCGATTTCATCGCCGGCGAAGGCGTCGGAGCCGTTGTCATGGGTCCAGGTGCCATCCAAGGCCGGTTCCCCGGTCTGGAGCTGGTCGCCATTGTAGAGGTAGGTCCATCCGTCAGCCGGATCGGGAAACGCCTGAGCCGCACGGACGGAAAGGGCGAGCGACGCGACCACGGCGCACGCCAAGACGGTCGGGATTGCTTTCATGGCTGCAAACAGGGTTGATTTTCGCAGTCATTTCACACCGGCGGGGTCGAAGCCGTCAAGCTTTTTCCCGGGACTTGCGAAGGCGCGGCAGGCTCGTTCCCGGGTCGTAACCTCACCGTGCGGATCCGCTCAGGGAACGTGTCGAATCCGGCCGTGAATATCGCGAGGGGTTGG
>RFJD01000433.1 GCA_003695015.1 Verrucomicrobiota bacterium
CCCCTCCCCCGCCTCCCTGCGGGAAACGTTCCTCAACGGCCCCGTGCGGGATGTCCGGGAAGTCGTCTTCGCCGTGCGGGGGATCGGTTCCGACGGCCACTGGTACGCCAACATCGGCTACTACTCGGACTGGGATTTCGAACCGCCCGGCCAGCGGATTCACCGGCATCACGGCAAGCGCGTCACCTACGTCCCGGGCGGACGACTCGGGGTGCTGGAGCTCCGCAGCGGCCGGGTGCGATGGCTCATCGACGACCCCCGGGGCGGCGTCCGGGATCCGGTCGTTCATTACGACGGCCGTACCATCCTCTTCAGTTATCGCCGGGGTGATAGCGAGCACTACCACCTGTACACGATTCAGGCGGACGGCTCCGGGCTGCGGCAGTTGACCGACGGGGACTTCGACGATTTCGAGCCCTGCTGGCTGCCGGACGGGGACATCGTGTTCGTCTCGACCCGCGCCAAACGTTGGGTCAATTGCTGGATCACCCAGGTGGCCACCCTGCACCGTTGCCGGCCCGACGGGTCGGACATCCGGCCCCTTTCCGGGAACATCGAGCACGACAACACCCCCTGGGTGCTCCCGGACGGACGCCTCCTCTACATGCGCTGGGAATACGTGGACCGCTCGCAGGTGGACTATCACCATCTCTGGACGGCCAACCCGGACGGCACCGGCCAGATGGTGTTCTACGGGAACCAACGCCCCGGCACGGTGATGATCGACGCCAAACCGATCCCCGGCAGCCGTCGCGTGGTGGCCGTGTTCTCCCCCGGACACGGCCGGCAGGAACATGCCGGGGCCATCGCAGTGGTGGATCCCGCTCTGGGGCCGGACGCCGTCGAGGGCGCCCGCTTGGTGGCGAAGGAGCCGGTGTATCGCGACCCATGGGCCTTCAGTGAGAGCGCCTTCATGGCCGCCCGGGGACAGGAACTGGCGTTCGTGGACGGCCGGGGCCGGGTGGAACCGGTTTACCGCCTGCCGGCAGAACTCCGCCAACGCGGGCTGACGCTGCACGAGCCCCGCCCCCTGATGCCGCACCCCAGGGAACGGGTCATTCCGCCCCTGAGCGATCCGGCCCGGGCCACCGGCCGCGTCATTCTCGCCAACATCTACGAGGGACGACACATGGAGGGCGTGCGGCCGGGCGAGATCAAGAAGCTGCTGGTGCTCGAAACGCTGCCCAAGCCGATCAACTTCACCGGCGGGATGGATCCGTTGACCTACGGCGGGTCGTTCACGCTGGAGCGGGTGGTGGGCACGGTGCCGGTCGAAGCCGACGGTTCCGCCTACCTCGAGTTGCCCGCGTTGCGCGGCTTCTTTTTCGTGGCGCTGGACGAGAACGACCTGGCGGTCAAACGGATGCAGAGTTTCCTGAGCCTGATGCCGGGCGAGACGCTCGGATGCGTCGGCTGCCACGAACAACGGACCCGCACCTATCAGCCCGAGCGTCCCTTGCTGGCCCTGCAACGCCCGCCCAGCCGCCCCGAGCCGGTCGCCGATTGCCCGGACGTCTTCGATTTCCCGCGCGACATCCAACCCATCCTCGACCGGCTTTGCGTGGACTGCCACGACTATGCGCCCGGCCAGGGCGGCGGACCGCGCGCGGGCGGGGTCGTGTTGACCGGCGATCACGGCCCGATGTTCTCCCACAGCTACTTCACCCTCACCGTGAAACGCCTTTTCCGCGACGGGCGCAACGAACCCCGCAGTGATTACCCGCCCCGGACGTTGGGCTCGGCGGCCAGCCGGTTGCTCCGGCTGATGGACGGCTCCCATCACGGCGTCCGGGCGACGGAGCGGGAACGCCGCATGGTGCGGCTCTGGATCGAGACCGGCGCCCCCTACCCCGGCACGTACGCCGCCCTCGGCACCGGCTCCATCGGCGGCTACTCCGAAAACCACCAGGTCCACACCGACTTCGACTGGCCGACCACCCGCGCCGCCGCCGCGGTGTTGCAGCGGCGTTGCGACGGCTGCCACACGGGTCAGCGACGCCTGCCTCACGCGCTCTCCGACGAGATCGGCATTTCGTTCTGGCGGTTTTCCTTGGAGGACCCGCGCCTGCGGTTCAGCCGCCACATCCTGTTCAATCTCTCCCGGCCGGAGTTTTCGCTCCTCCTGCTGGCGCCGTTGAGCCGCGAAGCCGGCGGCCTCGCCTCCTGCGCCGGGGCGCCGGTGTTCGCCTCCAAGGACGATCCGGACTACCGGACCCTGGGAGCCATGGTCGAGGCCGGCCGGCAGGCCCTGGCCCGGATGAAACGGTTCGACATGCCCGGCTTCCGGCCCCGTCCGGAGTATCTCCGCGAGATGCAACGCTACGGCGTTCTGCCGCCCGGCGCCGACCCGGCGTTGATCGACCCCTACGAGCTGGACCGGGCCTACTGGAAATCCCTCTGGTACGAGCCGCGGGCCCGGGCCTCCGCCCCCATGGCGCGGCGCTGACCGGCCACGGCCGGGAAACGCGGACCGGCCCGGCAACGCCATCACCCGGCTTCGCCGAACCGGGCCGGGAACCGCGGAACGGGGGGGAGCCCGGTCGACTCCGACCGCAAGGAAAAACTCGACAGGCTCCGGTCGCCACCCTAGGTTGCCCGAATCGACCCGGGCGACCGCGTCTTCGGCGGGACGACTCCCGGCCCGAGGCAGGAATGGCTTTGACAGGCCGGCGGCCTGATTGGCAAGGTGCGCCTGCGGAGAGGTGGGGTCCTCTGGAAGCGGCGTGCGGCTGTCGTCGTCCGCCCGGAAAACTTTGACTCAAACGATGTCTGTATTGGTCGGGAATCTTTTGGTGGTCCAGACCGGCGGCGGCACCTGCGCCGCCAACGCCAGTCTGGCGGGTGTCATCACGCAAGCAGGGCGTTATCCGGAATCGATCGAGGAAATCTACGGCTCGCTCAACGGTTTCACCGGCATTCTGGAAGGCCGGTTGATCGACCTGCAGGAGGAGCAGCAATCGACGATCCGGGCTCTCCGCCACACGCCCGGGGCCGCCTTGGGGGCCGGCAGCCTCACGCTGGATTTCAACGCCGATTCGGCCCTGGTCGCCCAGCAAACCACCGCCCTGTTCCGGGTGCTCGAAGCCAACAACGTCCGCTTCCTGATCACCATCGGCGGGATGCGGACCATGGAGATCTCGCGCCGCCTCCACGAATTGGCCCGCCAGCGCGGCTACGACCTCCGGGTCATCGCCATCCCGAAATCGGCCACCAACGACATCCCCGGCACCGACCACAGCCCCGGCTTCGGCTCCGCCGCCCGGGTGGTCGCCCACACCGTCCGGGAGGCGGAACTGGACATGCTCGGCCACGGCGAACCCGGCTGCAGCATCGTCGAGGTGCCCGGCCGGCTCAGCGGCTGGCTCGCCATGAGCGCGGCTCTGGCCCGCCGCGGACCGGACGAGGCCCCCGACTTCATCCTGGTACCCGAGCTGGGCGTGGACGAAAACGCGCTGGTTCAGCACATCCAAGCCACCATCGAACGCCGCGGCGCCTGTTCGGTGGTCGTCGCCGACGGAGTCCGCAATCCCCAAGGACGTCCCTTCCTGGCCGAAACCGTGCAGGCCGACTCGGTCGGGCGGCGCCTGGCCGAGTTCATCGGCGAAAGCATCGGTTATCCCGCCTACGTGTACGAAGCAGGGCGGCTGCCGTTCCACGCCGCCCGCCTGGCCAGCGACACGGACCTGAAGGAAGCCTACGAACTGGGCCGGGACGCCGTCCGCTCCGCCATCAACGGCCAGAGCGGCTTCATGCTCAAGCTCAAGCGGGAGTCCACCAGTCCGTACAAATGCACCAACAGCCTGGTGCTGCTGGAGGACGTCGTGCGGGCCCGCTACAACCGCCTGCCGCTCGACCAGGTGGATCTGGCCCGGCTCCAACCCACCGAGGGCCTCCGCCAACATCTCCTGCCGCTCATCCAGGGTGATCCGGAGGTGCCGTTGGACGAGAACGGCCTGCCGGAGTTTGCCCAACTGAACAAGGTCTTGGTCGAAGACCTCATCCAAGCGCTGGAGGAGGAACCGCCCACCGAACCGGCCAATCCGGAGCCCACTCAGGCCGCCTGAGGCTGAAAAGCTCAAGCCCCGCTCAAGCAAGAGGCCGCCTCGACGAGGCGGCCTTTCGCTTGGCGGGGGTGTCGTCGGCGTCCGTCAGCCGGCCGCCCCGCGGGCTCAGGCTCTTTCCCAGTCCAGGATCACCTTCCCCGACCGTCCCGACCGCATCACTTCGAACCCTTCCTCGAACCGGTCAAAGCGCAGCCGGTGGGTGATCACCGGCGCAATGTTCAGCCCGCCTTGGAGCATCACCGTCATCTTGTACCAAGTCTCGTACATCTCGCGGCCGTAAATGCCCCGGATGGTCAGCATCCGGAAAATCACCTGCCGCCAGTCGATGGCCAG
>RFJD01000434.1 GCA_003695015.1 Verrucomicrobiota bacterium
CGTCTTGACACCATCGGCGGCCAACCGGGACACTGGCCGGCCTTGTTATGGCTCGGGAGCAGTCCAACGAACGGATGGAAAAGCTGGTGTCGCTCTGCAAGCGACGCGGGTTCATTTACCAGTCCTCGGAAATCTACGGGGGCATCAACGGTTTCTGGGACTACGGCCCCTTGGGGGCGGAGTTGAAACGCAACGTCAAGGACCTCTGGTGGCGGCACATCGTCCACCAGCGGGACGACGTCGTCGGCCTGGACGCCACCATCATCATGGCGCCGCGGGTCTGGGAAGCCTCGGGACACGTGGACACATTCAGCGATCCGATGATCGACTGCAAAACCTGCAAGGGCCGTTTCCGCGCGGACCAGATCCACGAGATCCCCTGCCCCCAGAAGCCCAGCAAGATGGTCAGCGAATGCCACGGGGAGAAGACCGAGCCCCGGGCGTTCAACCTGATGTTCACCACCCACGTCGGGCCGGTGCAGGACGATTCGAGCCTGGCCTACCTGCGGCCCGAGACGGCCCAGGCCATCTTCGTCCAGTTCAAGAACGTGCTGGAAACCTCCCGCCAGAAGGTGCCCTTTGGCATCGCCCAAATCGGCAAGGCCTTCCGCAACGAGGTCACGCCCCGGAACTTCACCTTCCGCTCCCGCGAATTCGAGCAGATGGAGCTGGAGTTCTTCATCAAGCCGGACGAGGTGATCGAGGCGATCCACGGCCGCGTGGCCGTGCCGGAGGGCAAGGGCCATCCCGGCGAGCCGCAACCGGACTGGGGCTGGCAGATGTGGCACCAGTACTGGGTCGAGGAACGCATCCGTTTCTACGAAAGCATCGGCCTGCCCCGCGCATCGCTCGAGGAATACTGGCAGACGCCGGAGGAACTGGCCCACTACGCCCGCGCCACCGTGGACATCCTCTACCAGTTCCCCTTCGGCACCCAGGAACTGGAGGGCATCGCCGCCCGGAGCGACTTCGACCTCAGCCAGCACGAGCGGTACTCGGGCAAACCGATGAAGGTCTTCGACGATCAGCTCCGGGCCGCTTGGAAGGAGCTGCCGGAGGAAAAACGGCAAGCGCTCTGGCAACGCTACTACGAAGCCCGCCTCGGCTATCTGACCCGCTCGGGAGTGGACGCCTCCGAAGCCGGCGAAATGGCCCGGGCCGACGCCGACGCGCTCGCCAAGGGGCAGTACATCCCGCACGTCATCGAACCCTCCGCCGGGGTGGACCGGCTGGTGCTGGCCCTGCTGGCCAACGCCTACAGCGAGGTCACCGAAACCGACGACAAGGGCCGCACCGAAACCCGCGTGATCCTGCGGTTCCATCCGCGCGTGGCGCCGATCAAGGTCGGGGTGCTGCCCCTGCTCCGGAACAAGCCGGACTTGGTGCGGAAGGCCCGCGAGGTCCGAGACCTGCTGCGGCCGCATCTGACGGTGTTCTACGATGACAGCGGCTCGATCGGCCGCCGTTACGCCCGCCAGGACGAAGCCGGCACCCCCTACTGCGTCACGATCGATTTCGAGACGCTGGGCGAAAAGGATCCGGCGCTAAAGGACACCGTCACCGTGCGCGACCGCGATACCGCCGAGCAGGTGCGGGTGAAAATCGACGAACTGCCGGCCTGGCTGCTCGAGCGGGTGCGTTGAACGCGCCCCCACCCCGCCAACCCGCAGCCGCGCAACGAGGGCGCCGATCCGGCCGCCCAAACGAACCACCCCCGCCACGGGTTCGCCCCCGCGGCCGGGGGTGATGGGTTTCGGCGGACGGCGCCGCCAAGCTCAACGCGCTGCCGCGCGGGCTTTCTGGAGGAGCTGCCGGGCTTGCTTGGCCCGGTTGCCGCTGAGCTGGCCGGCGATTTGCTCGAGCGGCTCCACGAGTTTCCGGGCCACCTCGGCCGACGGCTGGCCCCGCAGCAGACGGTCGGCCAGGGAAAGCAACGCCACCCGGGCTTCGCGCCGCACTTCGGGGTCCTGCAGGTACGGCAGGAGCAGGTCGAGCGCCTCCGGCAGGTCTTGGTGTCCCAGCGCGGCCAGCAACAAGCGTCGCGATTGGGCGTTGGTGGCCAACTCCGCCGCCTGACGGCAGAGGTCCAGCCGTTGCTCAGGCGGCAGCTCGTTTCCGCCGGCCAGACGCAACACGCCCCGGTAAGCCACCTGCCGCTGCGCCGGCTCGGCGCCTTCCTTCGCCAGTTTCAACAGGAGCGGGGCCACCGCCGCGTCCGGCCAGTCGGCCAACACCCGCAGGGCCGTGGCGCGCACCCCGGGATCGGAATCGCCAAGGGAGGCCTCGACGGCCTTCAGGGCCACCGGCCCGCCGGCGGCCGCCAACAGTTCGATCAAGGTGGCGCGGCGGGGCGGATCGGCCTTGGCCAGCCGGTCCACCAAGGCCCCGCTCAACGTCGAAGGCGCGGGAGCGCGGGACAGGAGGCGGTGCGCGGCGTTGGCCGCGGCCGTGCGATCCGCTTCGTCGTCGAACCGGGCAAGCAGATCGAGGACTTCCGGCAACCGGGTGGGCTGGGCCAGTTCGCCAACCGTCCGCAGGGCGGCCCGGCGCAGGTCCCCGCCGGTCTTGGCCGCCACCTCCAAGAGCGCAGGCACTGCGGCGACCAAGCGGCGGCGCTGCACCAACTCGATGGCCGTCCGCCGGGTGGCGGGATCGAGGTCCTTGAGCATGTCCAAAACCGCGCGATCGACGGCCGGGTTGCGCAGCGCGGCATAAGCCTCCATGGCGGCGCGCCGGACGGCTTCATCATCGGAGACGAGCAGTCCTTCGAGGAGGGGCATGACGCGATCGTCCGCCAGCCGACCCAGGGCCCGGGCGGCGGCCACGCGCACGGCGGGGGCGCCGGATTGGGCCAGGTTGGCGAGGGTTTCGGCCGCGTGCGAATCGCCGCGTTCACCCAAGGCCTGCACCAAGACCTGCTGGCGGTCGGCGTCCACCGAAGCCAGCGCGCCGGTCAGAACCGCGGTCACTCCCGGCTCCTTCAACTCGATGGCCGTCCGCACGGCGGCGGCAAACAGCACGTAATCCGACCCCGTCAGCGCCTGCCGCAGCAGCGCCAGACCGTTGGCGCCCCGCAGGGTGATGGCCCCCCGAAGGGCGGCCTGGCGGACCTGCCGGGGGAGACCGGGTTCGGCGTAGTAATCGCAAATCGCCAGGGCCTCATCGAGATGGCCGGTCGCAGCCAAATGCTCGACGCCGCGCCCGAGACCTTCACAAATCGCCAGCAGGTTCTCCGAGGGCGCCCGGCCGGCGGCATCCAGCAACGCCTGGATCGCCTCCGGCGTGCCGATGCTCCCGAGGGCGCGGGCGGCCGCCTGGGCCACGTCGGCGTCCACGTGATCGAGCAAGGGCGCCAACAGCGGCACGGCTTGGACGTCGCGCCGGACACCCAGCGAGCCGATGACACCGACGAGCAGGCGGCCCTTCACGCGGCCGACCGCCTCCCGCAGGGCGGCGCCGGCCTCGGGGGCGGGGTTGGGTTCCAGCGCGTACCGGGCCATGTGCGAGAGCTTGGGATCCTCGAGCAAAGGCGCCAGCACAGGCACGGCCTCCGGTCCGCCCAAGACCGCCAGTTGGCGGCAGGCGTCCACCTTGTCCTTCAAGGTGGCGTCGGGCGACTTGAGGACGGCCAGGCAATGTTCGGCCGAGTCGGCCAACAACGGCGTGGGACCGGCGGCGCGCATGGCGCCCATGCCCGCCAGCAAAGCGGGCAGCAACAGGTTCAACAGGAAACGACGCATGGTGGGTTCTCCGGATAAGGGGTTGGGAAGGCGGGTCAGATCATCCATGGCGCGCGCATGGCGCGGGAACGGAGCCGGTTGGCCTCGGGGTCGTTGATGAACTCGCCCTTGGCGGGATCGAAGCGGACGTCCCGCTTCAGCCACATGCAGATGTTGGCGGCGTGGACGGTGCACATCGAGTGGTACATGACCGAGGCGTTGGCC
Source organism: Verrucomicrobiota bacterium (assembly GCA_003695015.1). GTDB lineage: Bacteria > Verrucomicrobiota > Verrucomicrobiia > Limisphaerales > J093 > J093. The sequence continues at coordinate 3,945 of RFJD01000434.1, forward strand.
ACGGTGCGACGGCGCGACTTGACGCAGTCGAAGAAGTCGCGGACGTGGCTCAACGGCCGGCCGGTGCGGGCGATGTAATCGCGGACCACGCGGTCGAACTCCGCCAGCAAGGCCGGCGAGGAACACTCCGGCCGGGAGTAGCCGTCGGCCACCGAAACCCAGCCGTCGGTGCCTTCGAACCGCATGCCGCAGGAGCCGTGCCAGTACTTGTTGCCCCGCTCGAGGGTCAGGACCTTGCCATCGGCGAACCGGGTCACCATGCCGTCGCCGCTTTCGTTGGCCACGTAGTGGTACTCGACCGGCGAGGTGTCCAACTTGTTCAGGCCGGCCTGGGCTTGGGCGAAGGTGTGGGCGCCCCATTCGCCGATGCAACTGGTGTGGAAGTCGTAGAACCCACGCCAGCCGCCGCGGGTGTAGCTGGAATTGTACGGCCGCCACGGACACGGCCCCAGCCACTGGTCCCAATCCACCGAACCGTCCGCCGGCAGGGGCTCCTCCGGCAGCCAGTCGTGCCGCATCTCGGCCGCGTCCCATGGGGCGATGTGGGCGCGGGCGGTGTGGACCTCGCCGATCATGCCGTTGCGGGCCACCTCGATGGCGAAGATGAAGTTGGCCTCGCTGAGCCGCTGGGTGCCGGTCTGGTAAACGCGGGCGTAACGGGCCTCGGTTTCCACCACCGCCTGGCCCTCGGCGATGGTCATGCAGGAGGGCTTCTCGGAGTAAACGTCCTTGCCCGACCGCATGGCCCAAATGGCCGCCAGCGCGTGCCAGCGATCGCCGGGCGCGCTCAACACGGCGTCGATGTCCGTCCGCTCCGCCAGGAACTCCCGGATGTCGCTGTAGAGCTTGCAGTCGTTGTTGCCGTAGTGCCGGTCCACGAGCGCTTTCACGGCCTCGCGGCGCGCTTTCTGGGGATCGCAGGTGGCGACGAAAACGACGTCTTTCTCGGGCAGCATCCAGCGCAGATCGTGCGTGCCGCGCCGGCCGACACCGATGCCGCCCAGGACGATCTTTTCGCTCGGCGGCACGGCGCCGTTCAAGCCGAGCACCCGGCCGGGAACGACCAGCGGGACGCCCAGCGCCGCGCCGGCGCTCAGGGCGCGCTTGAGGAAACGACGGCGATCCAACAGACCGGACCGCCCGGACACCGGCTCGCCACGGGGGCCGGAAGGAAAAGCGGGGCGATTTGTCATGGACGGAAATGTAGCGAGCCGGACCGGCGGTTGAAAAGGCAGAGTTGCAGGCGCCACGACGGAAAATCCGTCGCCAGATGGTTCGTCCGCGAAAGGAACACGGGCGGGGCCTCGACCCCGCCCGCGGCCGTCGTACTCTGGCCCGGCCAACCCGGCTCAACGAAACGCCGTTCCCGGCGGGACTTCCTTGATGATCCGGCCGTGTTCGTCCACGAGGTAGTCCACCGGGACGTGAATGGTCCGGCCATCAGGCTGCTTTTCCTCCCGCCAATGGCGGATGATCCGGGTCGGTTGCGGCGTGAAGGCGCTGCCCGCGGCTCGGGCGCCGCCCTCGACCACTCCCACCGCCGCGCCCGCCACGTTGCCGGCCACCGCACCGGCCGCGGTGCCGACGGCATTGCCGATCTGCGGGCCGGGCTGGTTCTGGTTGGTCACTCGCCCGGTCGAGCAGCCGGCGCTGCCCAACGCCAAGGCGAGGGTCGCGGCGCCCAAGAGGGTGATCACAGTGCGATGTTTCATCTTCGGGATCTCCGTGGCGCCCGAGAAACGGCGGGCCTCAGAAGCCCACCGAGGGCCGGGTGCCTTGTTTGACGATGGTGCGTTCGTCCTCCCAAACCGCGATGCCGTCCATGTTGCTCAGGCTCAACTGGAAGACGTAGCTGGTCTGGCGAACCTTGCCGGCCCGGGCGCGGACTTCGATGATCTTGCCCGAGAGGGTGTAATCCGGCATCCGCCGGGGCGGGCCGCCCAACTCCTTGACGAGCGGATCCTCCGCCCCGCCGAAGGCGATGGTGGTGCTGGTCTGGACCTTGCCGGTCCGCAGCAGGGCGACCCGGATCTTCTTCACCAGCAGGTCGGTGTCGATCTGCTCGCTGGTGTTGTTGACGATGCGGCTGATGGCCAGCAAGGCCGGCTCGCCCGGCACGCTGCTCTTGAGCCGGCCGGGATTGATCAGGTTGTCGATCAACGAGGCGGTCATGGCGTCGGCCGCTTGGGCGAAGTCTTGGATGTTGATCCCCTCGACGGTGGTGACCAGGCGCGAGCTGTCGGGCTCCACGTAGGTGACCTTGGGGCCGGCGCAACCGGCGGCCAGCAAACCGGTCAGAATCGTCAGGGCGTAAAGGCGGGCGTTTTTCATGGGCGTTCCTCCTGTGGTGCGGGATTCAACGAACGGGTTCCAGGAACTTGATGCGGAAATCCTTCGCTTTCGGCGTCGGGGCGGTGGCGGTGATCATGGCCCGCTCGCCGCCTTCGAGGCTGCGCGGCCGGGCGTTGGCGGTGGGCAGCTCGATGAGCATGCCGTTTTCGTCGAACCACTCGATCCGGTAGGTGAACAGCTTGCGGCTGCGGGTGCGGTTCTCGACCTCGACCTGAATCTTGAGGAAACCCTCCGGACCGGTGGCGGCGTTGACGCCAACGACGCTGACGGCCTTGTTGAGGCTTTGGTCCAGCAGGACCCGCTGGTCGGAGATCATCTGTTTGTTGGCGACCGGTTGGGCGGGCTCGACCGTGTTGACGCGGGTGGACCGGCAACCGGCCGCCAGACACAACACGGCGGTCAGGCAAAGGGGCAGGGCTGTTTTCATGAGCATGGTTCGCTTCATCGCAATCGAAACTGGCCGGTGACCACCGGACCGTACGAAGTGACGGCTCGGACGTATATCACATTCACCCGGCCCTCCACAAGGTCCACCCGCTGGCGGCGGCCGTCGGGCGTTTCCAGCCAGATGACCCGGTCCGGCGGCGTCGGCAGCCGCGCCACCTGGAACTCCTTCGGCAGCGTGCTCCAGCAACGGGTGTCGGCGATGTTGACCGCCGCCTGCACCGCCGCGGTCACCACCCGGGCCAGCAGCCCGAGGCTGTCGCTCTGCTGGCGCGCAGCCTGGTTGGCGAAATAACCGGCCGTGGCCTTGGTGATGGTCGAAACCAACGTGCGCGCCAGGATCGCCGGCCATTCGTTGCGGAACTCGGTCGCCACCACCGCGTCCATGCTGGACACCAGCCGGGTGACCGTCTGACGGCCGCCGGCCTTCACCGTCAACTGCCGCAGGTGGTCGTCGTAAAACACCAGTCGGGGAAAAGCCGCCCCCACGTAGGAGACGTCGGCGATCAGGATGGGAATGTCGATCCGCTCCTGCACCAGGCCCGGGGCGCGGCCGGTTTCCAGGATCACGTAGGTCAACGGCCCGGGATCGAGCCGCCCCGCCTGCAGATCCTGCCAATCCGCCTGCACCGCCGGGTTGTCCGGCGCCATTTCCAAAACGCGGCCGATGGACTTCCGCGCGCGTTCGAAATCGGAGGCGTCCACCCCCGCATGCCAGAAATAAAGGCCGTCCAGATAGACGGTGAACGGGTTGACGTAATCGGCGTAGGCCCGGAACCCCTCCAGCGGCTTGGTGATGCGATCCAACTGCGCCTGCAGGCCGGGATCGCGCTTCGCCGCCTCGATCAACCCCCGTCGTTCGCTCCGGCGCTCGGCCTCGAGGGCGGCCTCGATCCGCCGGGCGTTGGCCTCGACTGCTTCCTGCTGGCGTTGATAGGCGCGGATCAACTCCGGCCGCGCCTTGTCGATCTGCCCGAGCGCCAGGTAGTTCAGCGCTCGGTACGTGTGGAGCATGATCTTGTCGTAGGCGCGGCTCTCGTAAGGCCGGTTTTGCTGGTTGGAAAAGGCCGAGCCCAACTCGACGCTCACCCGCACCCGGGCCTGTTGCTCGTAGAGCTCGATCTGCCCGGCGGCCGCCGCCAACTGGTCGTTGCTTTCCCCGTAACGGCCCAGCGGACGCAACGCCGCACCCGCCTCCAAGTGCCACACCACCCCGTCCTTCGTGCCGTCGTACTTGGCCGCCTTCTGGAGCCCCAGCCGCGCCGCGCGCTCGAAGTCGCCCTGCACCCAGGCCGATCGAAAGGAAGCGGATTGATCGTAATAGGTCCGGCAACCGGTCGCGCCCAGCGCCGCCACCAGCAGGACCATCCCCCAAAGCCGCCGCCCCCGGCCGGTTTTCCCCGCCGGGCGCCCAACCGCTCCCGGGTTGTTGGCCCCTGCTGGCTTCACTCCGTCGATGGCTCCTGATAGGCGTGCCGGCCCCGGCCGGTCAAACGCAAACCCCGTCCCGCTCCCCTTCAGACCGACGCTTGCCGCCGCGGCCGGCTTCAACGGCTCGGCCTTGGAGACGCCGCCCTGCAGACGTGCAAAAGGCGCGGCCGACGCCGCGCCCGGAAAGGCATCGCGCTGAAGGAGGGCCGGTTCAGCGGGCCAGACGGCGGACGAACTGCTCCATCCGGTCCAACCCCTTGGCCAGGTTGGCCATGCTGGTGGCGTAGCTGATGCGGATGCAGTCGTCGGCGCCGAAAGCCACGCCGGGCACGGCGGCGACCTTTTCCTCCTCCAACAGGCGGGAGCAAAACTCGGTCGAGCTGAGGCCCAGCTTGCCGATGTTGGGGAAGAGGTAGAAGGCGCCCTTGGCGGGAACACAGGAGATGCCGGGCATGGCGTTGAGGCGCTCGAGGGCGTAGGTGCGGCGCTTGTTGAACTCCTCGATCCAGCGCGGCAGGTGATCCTGGGGACCGAGCAGCGCGGCGACGGCGCCTTTCTGGGCGAAGGAGGTGGGGTTGCTGGTGCTGTGGCTCTGGATGGCCCCGACGGCCTTGGCGATGGGCTCGGGGGCGGCCATGAAGCCGATGCGCCAGCCGGTCATGGCGTAGGCCTTGGCCAGACCGTGGACGATGATCGTGTGCCGGTAATGGGCCTCGGAGAAACTGGCCACACTCACGTGGCGGGCATCGTCATAGACGAGCTTTTCGTAGATCTCGTCGCTCATGATGAGGATGCCCTTCTCGACGCAGACATCGCCGATGGCCTTGAGTTCCTCCGGCGTATAGACGGCGCCGGTGGGATTGCTGGGGGAGTTGAGGATGAGCAGCCGGGTCTTGGGGGTGATGGCCTCGGCGAGCTGCTCAGGGGTGAGTTTGAAGCCGGTTGCGTCGGTGGTCGGCAACACCACGGGCGTGGCCCCGGCCAGTTTCACCATCTCCGGATAGCTCACCCAGTAGGGCGCCGGAATCAGCACCTCGTCGCCCTCCTGGCAGGTGGCCATGATGGCGTTGAAGCAGGAGTGCTTGCCGCCGCAGGAGATGACGATCTGGGAGGGGGAATAGGTCAGGCCGTTGTCCTTCTGGAACTTCTCGGCCACGGCCTGCCGCAGCTCCAAGGTGCCGCTGCTGGGCGTGTATTTGGTGAACCCCTCGGCCAGCGCCTGCACGGCGGCGTCCTTGATGTGCTGCGGCGTGTCGAAATCCGGCTCGCCGGCGCCGAAACCGACGACGTCCTGGCCCTCGGCCTTCAGTTGCTTGGCCTTCGCGTCGATGGCCAACGTGAGCGAAGGCGACAAGGAAGCGGCGTTCTTGGCGATGCGATAGTTCATTTTTGAACCTCAGAGATTAAGCATCGCTTTTGACCTGGCAAGACCGAAGTCGCAAGGAATTCCGGTCGGTCGGCACGGCGGCGCGGCCCGGGATGGCTCAGGTCCGGCGGGCGGAGATGATCTCGTTGAGCATCCCGAGCGCCTCGTTGCGGTTCAGGACGCCGATGAGGCGGAACTCGGTGAGGTTGTTGACCACCGGGATGCGCCGCATGTCGCTGGTGAGCAGCACCGGCAGGGCGTCGCGCAGCTTCTGGCCCGGCGTCAGGCAGGGAGGCGGCGGCCGCATCAGGTCGGCGGCGATGAAGACCCGGAGGGCATCGGACTGGGCGGCGTTGAGGTATTCCTTGAGGTCCTGCAGCGCCACCACGCCCAGGAGCCGGCCGTCCTTGTCCACCACCGGGAGGTAGTTGGCCTGGGTGCGGAGAAAGCGGTCCGAAATCTCGCGCAAGGTGGCGTGCTCACGGAGCGGTTTGAGCGGCTCATGCATCAAGTCGCCAACCCGCTGTTCGAGGGCGTCGCCCAGCCGGGTGGTGTCCTCGGTCAAGACCCCGCGCCGGCGGAGCGGTTCGGTGTACACGGAGGTGGCGTGGAGTTTCCGCCCCACCAGCGTGCTGACCGCGCAACACAGCATCAACGGCGGTACGAGGGAGTAATTCGCCGAGATTTCGAAGACCATGATCATGGCCAGCAGCGGCGAATGGGTGGTGGCCGCAAGCGACCCGGCCATCCCCGCCAGCCCGAACACCGCCACCGGCACGTGGGGGTCCACCCAACCCAACGCGTGCAGGACTTGGGCGAACACGCTGCCCAGGGCCGCCCCGACGAACAGCGTGGGGGTGAACACCCCGCCCACCGCGCCGGCGCCCACGGTGACGACCGTGCAGCCGAGCTTGGCCACGAACAACCCGGCCACGAACACCAAGGTGTAGCCCTCGTGGCCCGAAAGGATGCGGCTGGTGGCCTTGTAGCCGTTGCCCCAGACCTCGGGGTATTCCAGCGCCACCGCGCCCACCACCAGCCCCGCCAGGGCCAGCCGCACGTACACCGGAAGCCGGGTCCGACCGAACAGCTTTTCGCATCCCTCCATCGCCCGCAGAAAACCCGCCCCCGCCACGCCGGTGAACAGCCCCAGGACGAAAAACCACGGCAACTGCATCACCCGCGTGAACTCGAAGACCGGCACCTGATACCACGGCTCGAGGCCAAAAAACGTCCGCGACACCATGGCGGCCACCACCGAGGCGCAGATCAACGGCGCGAACAGGTGCATGGCGAAACTCCCCAGAATGATCTGGGCGGCGAAGACCGCCCCGCCGATGGGGGCGTTGTACGCGGCGGCAATCCCCGCCCCCGCCCCGCACGCGACCAGCAGCCGCAACCGGTACGGCGGCCACCGGAACTGCTGCCCTCCGCTCGAGGCCAGGGTGGCCGAAAGGTGCGCCACCGAACCCTCGCGTCCGATCGAGGCGCCGCTGGCGATGCTCAGCATCGAGGAAAGCGTCTTGAGCAGGTTGGCGCGAAAGGGCAACCGCCCGTCGCCGGCGACCACCACCTCGAGAATGTTCGAGCTCTTGCCGCGCCCCTCGAACCGCCGCCCGAAATGCAGGGCCAACCCCGCCGCCACCCCGCCCAAGGTGGGCACCAGCAACCGCATCCAAGGAGGCAGGGCCTCGGCAATCTCCACCACGTCACCGGGCTGGTGGAGGATGACGAGCTTGATGGCCTCGGTGCCGACGTAGAACAGCACGTTGGTCAGACCGGCCATGATCCCCACCAACGAGGCCAGCACCAGATGGAAGGTGTCTTCGCTGGGACGCCACTTCTGCCGCCATTCGAGCAGCCGATCCCGGTTCTGCCGATAGACCCGCCGCACCCAGCGTCGCCATCGGGGCTGGTTTGGCCCGCGTCGTTTCATCGCACCCTTGGCCACCAAGGTGCGCCCGACCGGCCCGCCTCACCAGCTTTTAGAAGGCCAACGGAACGAAAAACCCGCGCGCCTCGCCCGCGGTGTCCACGGCCCGGCCCGCCCCTGCCCAGCTCCAACCCGCCAATCCGGTGCATCGTGACTTGCCTGCGGCGCGTGTTGCGGCATAGTGGACGGCGCGCCGGCGGCCGGAGCCTGATTCGCGCCTGCCGGATCGCGTCCCATCGAGCGGAAGGGTGGCTGAGTGGTTGAAGGCACCTGACTCGAAATCAGGCGTAGCCGCAAGGCTACCGGGGGTTCGAATCCCTCCCCTTCCGCCATTTTTCTTTTCCTTTTCCCGGTCCCAACGGCCCGGCTGGCGCGCACCATCCACGGGCGGCTCCCCGGCTCAGAACTCGACCAACCGGAAGAATCGCGCCCGGGTCGAGGCGGCCTCGGGCACCGCCACGGCGGCGTCGCGGTCGCTCACCGCCGGCCCGACGACGGTCCACTCCTGCCAATCGCCGGCGCCCAAGTCGTCGCTGTATTCGATCCGGTAACTGCGGCCCGTCATCATCCGGAATCGCAGCGTCACCTGCCCGGTGGGGGAGAAGATGGCCCGGAGGCGCAGCGGGGCATCGGGCTTCATGGGATCGGTTCCGGCCAGAAATTCGGCCA
>RFJD01000435.1 GCA_003695015.1 Verrucomicrobiota bacterium
AGCCGGCAGGTTTCCTCGATGACCGAGGCCAGATCGAGCGCGTCGGGCGTGTGGGCCTGGGCCCGGCTGAAACCGAGCATGGCCCGGATCACCCCGCCGGCCTGGTCCACGGCATGCTCGATCCGCTCCAGCCGGGTGCGGATCTTCTCCGGGTCGTTGGGATTGGCCGCGATGATCTGGGCCGAACCCTTGATGATGGAGAGAATGTTGTTGAAGTCGTGGGCGATGCCGGCGGCCAGCGTGCCCAGGGCCGTCATCTTCTGGCTTTGCACCAGGGCTTCGGTGGCCCGCCGGAGTTCGGCGGTGGCCTCCTCGACGCGGCGTTCCGCATCCCGATAGCTCCGCCGCAGGGCCAGGTGGCGGTTGATGGCCACACCGATCAGCCCCAGCACGGCCAGGACGGCCACGCTGGCGGCCCCGACCACCCGCACGTCGCGATACCACGGCAACAACACCATGAACTCGAGCCGGCTCGGGTGAATCTGTACGTTCCAATTCCGGTCCATGGCCCGCACCTCGAGCTGATGGCGGCCCGAGGCCGGCCGGGGAAGCACGATGACCGGCGAGGGAGCGAACGGGCTCCAGGAACCTTCGTCGAGCCGGTGGGAGTACAAGAGGCGTTCGTCGGGCGTGAACCGCCAGCGGTCCCGGCCGAACGCGCGGAACCGCATCTCGGGCGACTCCTCCCGGCCGGGCTCGTCCTCGGTGCGCAACTGCAGGATGCGCGGCGGGGCGATGTCGGCCCGGGGATGATAGCGCACCAGCCCGCGGGCCGTGCCGACCCAGACCCGGTCCCGCCGGTCCACCAGCACCGTGTGGGCGATGCGGGAGGGCAGGCCCTCGGGCGGTCCGACCGAGCTCCATTCCTCCTCCCAGAAGCGGTGGACGCCGCTGCCACTGGCGATCCAGATGCTGCCGTCCCGGGCGGGCGCCATTTGGCGGACCCGGTCCAGGTCGGTGCGGAGCGTCTGCCACCGTTTGCCATCCCATTCGAGCAACTTGTCCAAGCCGCTGCACCAGATCCGGCCGTCCGGCCGTTCCAGCCAGCAGATGGCCCCGTCGTCCACGTAGCCGTCGGCCGGGCCGAATCGTTGCCAGCGTCCCTCCCGCCAACGGGCCACCCCGCTGCTGCCGCCCAGCCAGTAATCGCCGTTGCCGGCCTGCTCCAGGAAGAACGTCTCCGCTCCCAGCCGGAGCGGCGGCGGCCCTTCGGACCAGGATGCAAACCGCTGCCCGTCGAACCACTCGAACCGCTCCGCGCCCTCGTCCCCGGCGGCGACCAGCGCCAGCAGGCGGCCGTCTTCGGCCTGCCGGAGAAAGGTCCGCACCGCGCCGCCCGCGGGATGCCGCACCGGGCTCCAGCGGTTTTCCCCCGGGTCGAAGCGCCACCAGCCGTCGCTGCCGGGCACGATCAGGGCCCCGTCGGGCAACCCGAACAGCCGGTGCCCGGCGCCGAAACCCGGTTCCCAGCCCGCGGGCCAGTCGAACCGCCGCCAGCCTTCCCCCGTCTCCGCCCACAAACCGCCCTGGGCGGCGAACCACAGCCGTCCGTCGGCCGACTCGACCCCGCCGTACACCTCCTCGGCCACCGGTCCGCCCCCGGCCGGTTGCCAGGTTGCCGGCGCGCACCGGGCCAATCCCTCCGAGGTGGCCAGCCAGAACGCCCCGTCCGGTTCCACCGCCAGGTCGTAGTATTGCCCCGCCCGAAACTCCCGCACCTCCTCGACCCGGCCCTCCGGCAGCCGCCGCAGAAACCGCACGTAAGTCATCCCGTACCACGTGTCGGGACGGATCCCCGGCCAGACGAACCGCGGGTTTTCGTTGGCGAAGGGCAGGGCCAGCCACCGCCCGTCCTCGAAGTGGACCCCGACCCGCTGCTGTTGGCGCCGGTCCTCCGCCGTGCAGGTGACCCCCTCGCCGCGGACCACCGGGTTGCGAAGGTTTTGCAACGGCCATTCCGGGGGCAGCGGATGCCCCGTGAAGTCCGGCAACCGGTCCGGCTCCCGGTGCGAGGGATCCGGCAGATGCAGCAGCCCATGCTCACAGGCGATCCAACAACCCTCCCCGGCGTCGGCCGCCAAGTCGAGGAACTCCCCCAGACCGGCTTGCCCGGGCGTCAGCAACGTCTCGGCCGCCCGCCGCGTGGCCCGGTACTCCAGCAGCCGGTCCGGCAACAGGACCAACACCCGGTCCTGCCGCGTGGGCAGGATGGGCGGCTGCCGGATGTTCCGAAGCGAAAAGCGGTCCATGGCCCGCCGGAACGCCTCCAACGGATGCCGCCGCCACTGGTCCTCGACCAACTGCAGCAGGCCGGCATTGTCCGTGGTCCAGATCATGCCCGCCCGGCTCTGGTACACCCGCCGGCTCGGACCGCCCGGCGAGGGGATGCGTTGGACCACGAAGCCCTCCAGCAGGCTGATGGCGTCCACCTCCCCGTGCCGGGCCCACACCGCGCCGCGCGGACTGACCGTCACGGCGCGCACCAAGGATTCGGCCAGGCCGTTTTCCGCCGACCAAACCCGCCAGATCTCGCCGGAACCTTGCGCCGCCAGGCGACCCGGCGCCCACGGCAGGCTCCAAGCCAAGGCCAGCCCCAGGGCCCGGACGCCCGCCCCCCGCCACCGCGCGATCAGCCGGCGGCCTTCACGGACTGGCCGCCGCGACCGACGCGAGGTTGCGGGTTGCTGCTGCATGCTTGCTGGCGTTGTTGGCAACGCCTCCATTCCACCGTCAGCCCGCCGCGGGCTGCACGCCTTTTTTGCGCAACCCCGGGAGCTTGGGCTGGCCAGCCGGCGGGTGATGCCGCCAGACTGCCGGCATGTGGAACCGCAGAACGGACTTCTCGCGTCGGCCGGCCCGGCCGTTTCCGTCTGAACGCGGCGCACCCCGGCGCCGGAAACGCCGCTGAGCAAACCCAACCCTCCGATCCCTCATGGCCTCCAAAGCGAAATCCCATCCGTGGTACGTCCAGCTCCAAGAACCGAGCCTCCTCGAAAAGCACCTGCTGGCCGGCCCCCGGGCCAGCAACGAGGACATCGCCGGAGCGGTGCGCACCTTCATCGAGTTCCTGCGCGGGTATGAGTTCTTCGCCGACCTGAAGCAGCCGTGCGTCACGGTGTTCGGGTCGGCCCGGTTCTCGCGGCGGCATCGCTACTACCGCATGGCCCGCGAGCTGGGACGTTGCCTGGCCGAGGCCGGGTTTGCCGTCATGACC
>RFJD01000436.1 GCA_003695015.1 Verrucomicrobiota bacterium
CCCGACCCCGGGGCTGGCGACGCGCCCGGCCGGAAGAAGGAAACCGCCCCGTCGGCGGCCGTCCGCGGCGCCACCTGCCAGAGGTTGAAGGCCGGTCCCAGCGGATCGGGGGCGCGCAACCGCGCGGCGTACCCGGTTTCCCAAAGTCGCATGTCGCGGCTGAGCCGGCCGCCGGGGGTGAAGTCGGTTGCCGCCGCCTGCCAGTCCACATGCCAGGCGGAGGCCGGCGCGTGGGCGGGGCGTGTCCGGGTCATGAGCGACTCGGCGCGGAGGGGCGAGGTTCCCTGCCCGTACTCGATCAGGTTCGGCCGGCCGTCGTGGTCGGGATCGGCGCCAGCCGCGGCCTCCGGGGCGGTTGGTTCCGGCCAAACGAGAGCCTGCCAATCGGCAAAGCGCGCCCCGCGCCGGCGGCTGAAGGTGGCGGCGAACGGATCGGGCGAAGCGTCGCGGGCATCGATCCAGACCGCCACGCCGGGAGTCGCGAGGTTCAGCGGCGGCGCCACCCCTTGGTAATCGCCCAGCATCCGGCGGCCGGTGGCCAGCGGGGCGTGCCGCAGGTCCGAGGAGACGCGGCTGAGGCGGACGTTCGGTTGCCAGGTTTGGCCGCCGTCGAAGGACTCCGCCAGATAGAGGTCCGCGAAGTAGCCGGAACCATCGTCGTGGCGTTTGTCGTAGAAGATCACCGCCAGGTGCAGGCCGTCCGGGCTGGCGGCGATGGCCGGATTGAACACGCCGGCGCCGTTGGGGGTGTCGTTGACCGGTTTCGGCTCGGTCCACGTTCGCCCGCCGTCCATCGACCGCGAAAACAGGATGCGCGGGACGTCGGGTCGCGCCTGCCACACGAGGTACAGCCCGCCGAGGGTGCGGTCCGCCGCCAGGGAGGGCAGGAATTCCGCCGAACGCGCGTGCGGATCGCGGTACGGCTCGACCTCCGCCACCACGACCGGTTGGCCGAAAGTCTCGCCGCCGTCGGGGGAGCGCATGACTTCGATGAGGTTGCCTTCGAAGTTCCAGTAGGCCAGGGCCAGGGAACCGTCCGGCAGGAAGACGGGTTGGGATCCCTGGACCGCGTCGCCGGTGACGATCTGCAACGGGCTCCAGTGCAGGCCGTCGTCGTCGCTCCAACTCAGGGCGATCGGGCTGGTCGTGCCGCCGATGACCGAGCGATGGAACCGCGTGATCGTCACGACCAGCCGGCCGAAGGTGGCGGTGCCGGGGAAGGTGTTGGCGGCGATCCAGTTCTTGTCGAGGAAGACTTGGCTGGTGTCGCTTTCCGCCACCACGATGGGGCGTTCCCAGGAACGACCGCCGTCGAGGCTGCGGTTGACGACCACCGAAGTGACCCACTCCGGCGCGACGCCGTTGATGCCGAGCGTGCAAACCACCAACAGGTCGTTGCGGCCCACCGCCGCCACCGGATCGGACGCCCGCAGGAACATCGGGTCGTCCGTCCCGCCGGCCAGGCCGGGCAGAAAGCCGCGATCCCAATTCACTCCGCCATCGTGGGACACCGCATAGCCGCAGGTGAACGCCCCGCCGTCGCCGTAGCGGCCCTCCTGCCAGGTGGCCAGGACGAGGCCGGGGTCGAAGAAACTGCGGGCCACGTGCGGCTCGGCTTGGGCGCGGAGATCCTCCGGGAGCGCGTCCGGCTCGGCGCCGATGGGTTGGTCCGGGCCAAGATGCGGCGGCCGTTGCTCGCGCAGGGCGGGCGATGACCGGGCTTCCGGGCGGCGCGCGGCGGGCGGTTGCATGGGCGGAGCCAGCAGGGAAAGGCCGCCGGCGGAGAGCCGATCTCCGGGAGGCCAATCCGGCGGCGGCTGGGGTCCGGGGGCGGCCCAGCCGGCGAGCGCCAGCAGGGCGGCCAGCGGCCCCAGCCGGCAAAGCAAAACCCCGGAACGCTTCCCGCCTCCCGGGGCTCGGTTTCGGGCCGGCGAAATCACCGGCGGAACAGGACGGGCCCGGCGGCTCAGCCGCCGACCTGGGCTTTGGCTTCCTCCGCGAGCGGCGTGCTCAGGTAACGCTCGCCGGTCGAGGGAGCGAATGTGACGATCATCTTGCCCTTGTTTTCCGGCCGTTTGGCCACTTGGATCGCCGCCCACACATTTGCGCCTGAGGAAATCCCCGCCAGAATGCCTTCTTCCTTGGCCAGTCGCCGGGCCATGGCAAAGGCATCCTCGTTGCTCACCTGAATGCACTCGGTGATTTGGGGGTTTCCGTTCTCATCGCGCAAGTGGAGCGTCTTGGGAATGAAGCCCGCCCCGGTGCCTTGGATCTTGTGGGGACCCGGCTTGAGCGGCTCACCCGCCAGACACTGGGAAATGACCGGGGAGTCCTTGGGCTCGACGGCGATGGCTTGGAAAGAGGGTTTCAACGGCTTGATCGTCTCGTAGCAGCCGGTGATCGTGCCGCCGGTCCCCACCGCCGCCACCACGATGTCCACTTGGCCGTCGGTGTCCTCCCAGATCTCGCGGGCGGTGGTCTTGCGGTGGATTTCCGGGTTGGCCGGGTTCTCGAACTGGTTCGGAATCCACGCGTTCGGGGTTTCGCGGGCGATTTCCTGGGCTTTGGCGATGGCGCCCTTCATGCCCTCGGAGCCGGGCGTCAGCACCAGCTTCGCCCCCAACATCGCCAGCAGCGTCCGCCGTTCCAGCGACATGGTGTCGGGCATGGTGAGGATCAGCTTGTAGCCCTTCGCGGCCGCCACGAACGCCAGCGCAATGCCGGTGTTGCCGCTGGTCGGCTCGACGATGACCGTGTCGGGCTTCAGGATCCCGTCGCGCTCGGCCGCCTCGATCATCGCCATGCCAATGCGGTCCTTCACGCTGGAGAGCGGATTGAAGAACTCACACTTCAGCAGGATCGTGGCCTCGACGCCTTCGGTGACCTTGTTGAGCCGCACCAAGGGGGTGCGACCGACGGTTTCGACGATGTTGTTGTAGATGCGGCCCATGGCTCTGGATGTTGTCAATCTTGTCTAACTTAGGTCAGTTACCCAGCAATCATCCGTTCTTTGGCTTCAATCGCAAGGACTTTTTCGTGGTGGCTTCCGGTCTCCCACGGGGCGCCGGCACGAATCATGGATCGGCCGGGCGGGGAGAAAGGGACTCGATGCGGCGAGGCAGGGGGCATCGGCGGGCTTGGTGGTTCCCGCCGGCGGGGGCGGATGGGTAGGATGGGGCGCGAACGCATGTTTTATTACTGGCCCATTTTGGTGGTGGCGGCTTTTGCGGTGTTCTTCTACCGGGCGGCGGAACACGAGGGCGCTTGGGGGGTGTTGTGGGGCGGTCTCTCGGTGGTGATCTCCGTGGCCGCGTTGTGGTGGCTGGACTGGGGGTTCTGGGGTGTGATCGCCGGGCAGGCCGCGCTGTATGTCGCCATTGGCCTCTATCGGGCGATCAAAGAGGAGCTGTGAGGAGCCGGCAGCAAGTGGTCCGACGTCAAGCCGGCGGGCCTCGGAGCGTTGTCGCGAATCAGCGGTGGATTCGGGCATGGGCCACCGCGCGCGCCACCAAGCTTTCGGCGAAGTTCGTGAAGGAGAGCTCCAGACAGGGCTCGGAAAAGCGTCCGTCCAAGCCGTCGCGCCTGGGCGAGAGAATCAAACAGGCCGCGTCATAGAGCCGTTCCCGAACCATCTTGGTCAGGAGGATTTCATAACGTTTGGCGTACGACGCGCCGCGGAACTCTTCGAAGACGGGGAAATGGGGTTCGGCCACGGAGACCGGCCGGGTCGAACCGGCCGCCTCCTCCAAGAGCATCAGGTAGCCGAGCCATGGTCTCGGTGAGCCGCGGAAGGCCCCTTCGCGGAAGGCGGCCCAATAGTCGGTGGCGTTGCCGAGGGCTTCCTCGGTGCGGTTGTTGTAGTTGTTTCCGAAGGAAGGGCCCACGTGGGCTTTGAATTCCAGCGTCGCCAGGAGACGACCTTTCACCACGATGACCAAGTCCCACTTCTTCTCCGGGCGATAGTAGCCGGGCAGCTCGACGCGTGTGCGCCGGTGGACCGACGCTTCGCTGAGGCCGGCTTCGATGACGAGTTTCCGGATCAGGTCGGCGAACCCGTCCAACTGGGCTCCACCGGTCACGGCCGCGCGAGCGCCCCGGTCGCGCGCCCCGGTCTTCCGGCCCTGAGCCCGGGCCTGCCGCTCGCGGGTCAACCAAAACTGCCGGACGGCACGGGCGACTTCCTTCTCAAGTTTGCTCCGGCTCATGCCTGGGCTCGGACATTCCCGCGCCGTGGACGCGGATGTGGACTGACGAGAAAAGGCCCGTGGTTTCGTCGCGAATGCGTTTCTCAGCCATGCGGAGGTAATGCTCGTCCACCTCGCAGCCGATGCTGTTCCGCCCCCACCGGGCGGCGGCCAGAGTGGTGGTGCCGGTGCCGAGAAACGGGTCCAGGACGGTGTCACCGACGAAGCTGAACATGCGGATGAGCCGCTCGGCCAGTTCGAGGGGAAACGGCGCGGGATGATCGCGGGTGGAAGCGCCGGTTGGCCCCTCCCAGATTTGTTGGAACCAACGCTGATAATCCTGCGTGGAAATGATGCTCAACACCCGTTCGGCCAGGGACGGCTTGCGGTAGCCTCCGGGTTTCCGCTCCATGAGGATGAACTCGATGTCGTTCTTGATGACCGCGTTCGGCTCGTAGGGTTTGCCCAGGAAACCGCCGGCGCCGTTTTCGACCTCGTAGGCCGCGTTGGCGATCTTGTGCCAGATGATCGGGGCCAGGTTGTCGAAGCCGAGACGCCGGCAGTGCTCCTGAATCGAGGCATGGAGCGGCACGACCATGTGGCGGCCCCCGTTCTTGCGCCGGGAAAGACAGACATCGCCGACCACGCAGATCAGACGCCCTCCGGGGACAAGCGCCCGGAAGCAGTGTGCCCACACGCGGTCCAGCTCGGCCAGGAAGGCTTCGTAATCGGCCACGTGACCAAGCTGGCCTTCGGCGTCGCGATATTTCTTCAGCGTCCAATAGGGCGGCGAGGTCAACACCAGGTGGACCGAGTTCGGCCGCAGGTGATCCAGAAACCGTGCGTCCTGCCGGAACAAGTCGTGGGTTGTGGGGATGGCCCGGACGGCATTCTCGATGAGGCTCATGAGCCGCGGGTCGCGCGCGATGGCCGGGATGGCGGTTTGCGGGTTTCCGAGAGAACGGAGTTCCTCGGGCACCCACTGCCCGAGATCGCCGCGGCTGGTTGCCGCGATGGCTGAACCCGCTGGTTTCATCCGATGGCGTCTGATTGTGCTCTCGTCCGGAGTGATCGCTTGCCGCTTCCGCGTGGTTCCGTTCAACCCATCCTTCGGAGGTCGCCGGGCGGAGCCCGGCGCGCCCGGCCCATGCGGCCGGTGGCCTTCCCAAGCCATGCATCGGGCGGACGCTGCATGGTCGGATGCTGGGGTGAAGCCGGGAGCCAGTCAAGGAGGAGCGGCTGCCACGCGGGAGGTGGGCCGGGTCAGGCGGGCCGGCGGTAGCGGACGAGGCGGACCTCGCCGTCCACGAAACCGTCGCCAACACCATGCAGGCCCTGATCTTGGGCGACCGCCATTGGAGGAAAACCTTGCCCAACCTTTGAAACTGGCTGCAGGGGGAGACGGGGTTACCTTGAGGCCATGACCAAGGCAGAGCTGTGGAAGCTGGTCAAGGAAGCCAGCATGAAGGCCGGCCGGCGCAAATGGACGCTGGGCCCCTGGGACTGCCCTGCCAACTGGATGGACGAGCGGCTCGCCCCCCTCTGGCTCGAAATCCTCGAAGCGGAAACGGCGCCCGATCCCGCCGCCCTCACCCGCCGGGCCAAGGAACTGCTCGGCCGGGACTACCAGGAGATGGAGCGCGTGGTGCTGCCGCCGCCGGATCCGGCGCCGATCAGGGGGAAGGCCAGGGAGCGGTAGCCCCGATCGCGGGCCAGGGCCAAGGCGTTGCGGACCGAGTCGCGGATCGAGCGCTCCGAGGAACGCCAGAGTAGGTTGATGCCGGCGACGTGGATGATGGCCTTGAAAGGCAGGCGGCCGGCGGAGGTTTCGAC
>RFJD01000437.1 GCA_003695015.1 Verrucomicrobiota bacterium
CGGCTTCGTCCAGCTTGCCTTGTTTGGCCAGGGCGACGCCGAGGTTGACGTGCGTGAGCACGTGGCCCGGACGCAGCCTGGCGGCGGCGGCAAACTCTTTCTCCGCCTCCGGAATCTTGTCGGTCATCGCGTACTCCATCCCCAGCAGGTACCGGGCCTCCCAGTCGTTGGGCTCGACGCGGACCGCTTCCTGAAGTTCGCGGAGGGCTTCGTCGCGTCGGTCCATCCGGGCGAGGATGTCGGCCCGGCGGACATGCGGTTTGGCGCGACCGGGTTGGAGCCGGAGGGCGGCATCGCACCGGCGCAAGGCGTCCTCGAGCCGCCGGTCCCCCACGTCCAACGAAGCCAGCTCGAGCCACGCGTCCGCCAGCCAGGGATGGAGTTCGAGGGCCCGTTCGAGGGCGTGCCGGGCCTCCTCGCGCCGGTCCAGTTTCGCGAGCAGACGGCCGTGCTGGTACCAAGCCCCCGGATGGCCGGGCAAAAGCCGGGTCAACTTCTCCCAATCCGCCGCCGCGCCCGCCAAATCGCCGGTGGCTTCGAGGAACTGCGCCTGCGCCTCGAGAAGGAACGGATCGTCCGGCCGCCGCTGCAGGGCTTGTTGGTAAAGCGCCGCCGCTTCGAGTTGGGACACCGGATCCTGCCGGGCGCGGACCTCCGCCAGGCGAAGGGCCAGCCGTTCCAGCCGTTGCCGGGCGCCGATCTGACGGTCGTAGGGCGGCCCCGCCATCCGGCCGAGCATGTTCTCGAGCGCCGCCGCCCGCGACCAGTCGGTCAACGCCAACCGGCGTTCGCAGACTTCCCGGGAGGCCCAGTCCGCGGCGGCCTCCTTGTGCCAAGCTTCGGGCAGCAACGGCAGGACGCGTTCGGCCACGAAACGCGCCAGGCGGTAGTTGCCGTCGAAGGTCAGGTGGACGTGCTCGTAGAACGACTCGGCGCCGGGCAGCCCGAGGGGTTCGCCCTCGCCCAAGCCGGCTTCGGCGTCGCACCACCCAACGCCTTCGCGGCGGTGGGCTTCGGCCATCTCCCGGCTGAGATCGCGCAGCGCAGAATCCGCCCGAACGGGCAGCGCGTCCAGATCACGCGCCCGGCGGAACAGTTCGGCCGCTTGAGCCGCATGGCCCGCGGCGGCCTCGGCCCGGGCCAGCCGAAAGCACGCCTCGGCATGGACGGGGTTTTCTTCGAACAACCGCCGCAGATCGGCCAGCACGTTGGTTTCACCCGCATCCTGCCGGCGGGCGATTTCGGCAAACCGCTGCGACCATGCCTCGCGTTTCTCCGGACCGAGGCTGGGCGCGTGGCTGGAGGCAAAGGGCGGACAGTCGCGCAGGTTGACCGCCATCCCGGCCACCAAGATGTGCGCGCCGGCATCGAGACCGGTCCGGAGGATGGCTTCGAGATTGGCGGCGAAGTGTTGGTGGACCCGTTGCCGGCGCGGATCGTCGGGCGGGATCTCACGACCCTCGAACATCCGCAGGCCGGCCCAAGCGGCGGGCCCGCCGCCGAAGCGCTCCCGCAAAGCGCGTCCCAGTCCCGCCACCGCCTGCCCCAGCCGGGTTTGCAGCAACGCCAACCGCAGCCGGACCATCCACAACGGCGGAGCGCTGGGACCGCTCACCGCCTCGGCTCCGAACGGCCCGTAATACTCGTTGTTGCCCAGGTAGAGGATCCAGAGGTCTCCCTGCTTGTCCGCGCAGTCCCGCGCGATTTCCCGGATGACGTGCGAGTTGATGGCCGTCATGGCCACGTTGATCACCTCGAACCGGCGCTTCGGAAACCGCTCCTCCAGCAACGCCTCGAGGTACCGGCTGAAGCCGAAACCCGGCGCCGGATCGCCCAACGCCGCCGATTCCCCGAACACGAAGATCCGCCACGTGTCCGCCCCTTTGTCCGCCGGGAACCGCACCGGCGCCGGCAGCCGTGCCACTTCCGGCGGGAAGAATCGCCAGCCAAACCGGTCGTTCGCCGTCCAGAACCGTCCGCCCTTCTGTTGAACCGGCTGGAAGAACGACGTGGGAAAGCCATGGCCCGCCAGCCGCAACCCCGCCTCGATCAGCCCGAGGACCGCCACCGGCACCCCCACCACCGCCGCCAAGCGAAACATCCAACGCCGCTTGGGGGAACTTGCTTTCGGTGCGGGCGTTTCGGCTTCGGGCCCCGGCGGGTTGCCGGCGGCCTCGGCGGGCTGGCGTTTGGATTTCATCCGCCGCCAGCGTACCAAAGCCGCCCCTCGGCCGCCACCATGAGACGTTCTTGTGCCGCCCCCGCCGGTCCCCCAAGATGGACCGCGCTTCACGAAGGCATCACCGACAATGAAATCCGGGCTTCAGGTGATTTGGGCGGGCGGACTGCTTCTGGCGGTCCTCGGGACCGCGCGTCCGGCGGCGACGGCAGCCGGGGCGGCATGGCAACCGCAACCATGGGGCCGCCTCCTTCCCTTGGCCACGCCTGCGTCGCATCCGCCGGGGTTCACGGCCATGGACCCGGTCCGTTGCGGCGTCCTCTTCACCAACCAGCTCGCCGAGTTCCGCCACCTCACCAACCAGATCCTCCTCAACGGCGC
>RFJD01000080.1 GCA_003695015.1 Verrucomicrobiota bacterium
CTTCTGATCCGTAGTCAGACGCTCTATCCAATTGAGCTACCGGCGCACCTCAAAGGCGGCGAAACCATAGCGACGGTGGCCGCCGCGCGCAAGACCCAAAGTGGACGTCAGCAAGCTTTCGGGCTGCCACGCCGCCGCTCCGCCGCCCCGCGGCCGGCCGCAGCCCGGGTCTCCGTGCGGCCCCCACACCCTTCGCCCATCACGGCGTCGCCTCGGCCCGGCCGGTCATGGGGACGAAACGCACCGGCAGGACCGCCCGGCGTTCGATCTGGCCGCCGTGTTTCTCGACCAACACCAGCTCCTGCACGCCCCGGCCCACCGGAATGATCATCCGCCCGCCGTCCTTGAGCTGCTCGATCAACGGCGGCGGAATCCGATCCGGCGCGCAGGTCACGATGATCGCGTCGAACGGCGCGGCCTCGGGCCACCCGAGATAGCCGTCGCCGATCCGCACATGGACGTTGGTGTACCCCAGCCGCTCGAGGGTCTCCCGTGCCCGGCGGCCGAGCGATTCGACGATCTCGATCGTGTACACCTCCCGCACCAGCTCGGCCAGCACGGCGGCTTGGTAGCCGGAACCGGTGCCGATCTCGAGAACCCGATCCTCCGGTCGGGGCCGGAGTTGTTCGGTCATGAAGGCGACGATGTAGGGCTGCGATATCGTCTGGCCCTCGCCGATGGGCAGCGGATGGTCGGCGTAGGCCCAGCGGCGTTCGGATTCGGGCACGAACTCGTGGCGCGGCACCTTGCGCATCGCGGCCAGCACGCGCGGATCGGTGATGTCGCGTCCCGGCGCGGCCAGTTGTTCGGCCACCATCCGCTCGCGCAACTGCGTCCAGGGATCCATGGCGGTGTCAGGACCGGAGGGGGCGGGCGGCCCGGCGCCGCAGCCGCCGCCCAGCCCGAGCAACCCGGCGGTCAACCAAGCCAGTGTGCGGGTCATGCCTCACGATAGGACGCTGCCGCGGCAGTGCAAGGGGGTCAAAAAGGCGTTGCAGGGCCGGGAAGGGCGGCGCACCCTTGGGGTGCGGTATCGGGTGCTCCCGTAGCTCAAGTGGATAGAGCCGCGGTTTCCTAAACCGCTGATCCCGGTTCGAGTCCGGGCGGGGGTACCATCCCGCCGCGCCGCCTTCCCGCCCGGCCCGCCAAGGTTCGCGCCGTTCAGACGTTGAACTTGAACAGCAGCACATCGCCGTCCTGCACCTCGTAGTCCCGGCCCTCGTGGGCGTAGTGGCCCGCCTCCCGGGCGCGGCTGACCGAACCGGCCTCGACCAAGTCGCGCCAATGCACCCGCTCGGCCTTGATGAATCCCCGCTCGAAGTCGGTGTGAATCCGGCCGGCGGCCTGCGCGGCATGGGTGCCCGCCGGGATGGGCCAAGCGCGAACCTCCTCCTCGTTGAACGTGAAAAACGTCCGCAGGTTCAGCAGCTCGTAGGCGGCGCGGATGAGCCGGGCGGCGCCGGCTTCCTCGACTCCCAGCGACCGCAGGTATTCGGCCGCCTCCCCGGGTTCGAGGTCCGCCAGTTCGCTTTCGAGCCGCGCGCAAACGATCACCGGGGCCGGGTGGCCATGGGCCGCGGCCCAATCGGCGAGGCGGCGGGAGTGTTCGTTGCCGCCGGCCGCGAGGGCTTCCTCCGGCACGTTGGCCACGAGCAGGGCCGGTTTGTCCGTGAGCAGGAAAAAGCCGCGAACCACGGCGCGTTCCTCGGGATCGAGGCCCGCGGTGAAGGTGTGGGCCGGCCGGCCGGCGTCCAGATGGGCGCGCACCCGGTCCATGAGGTCGAGGGCGTGGCGGGCGGCGGTTTCGCCGCGCTTGGCGTCGCGTTCGAGCTTCGCGCGCTGGCGCTCCAGGCTCTGCAGGTCGGCCAAGATCAGCTCGGTGAGGACCGTCTCCAGGTCGCGCACCGGATCGACCGCGCCGGTCACGTGGTGCACGTCCGGATCCTCGTGACAACGCACGCAATGGACGATGGCGTCGGTCTCGCGGATGTGGGCGAGGAACTGGTTGCCGAGACCTTCGCCCTTCGAGGCGCCGGCCACCAGGCCCGCGATGTCGAGAAACTCGATGGTGGCCGGGACGCGCCGTTCGACCCCCACCACCCGGGCCAGCGCGTCCAATCGGGGGTCGGGCACGGCGACGACCCCGAGGTTCGGTTCGATCGTGCAAAAGGGGTAGTTTTCCGCCGCCGCCTTGTGGGAACGGGTCAGGGCGTTGAACAGGGTGGACTTGCCGGCGTTGGGCAGTCCCACGATTCCGGCCGTGAGCATGGGGCGGTTATACGCCGAAACCGCCGCGGGCGGCAGTCCGGAATGCCCGGCCGGCGAACGGGAAAGGCAGAAAGCGCCGCCAAAGCGCGGGAGGGCCCGAGCTGCCGCCGATTCGCCCCGCGCACGGGCGGGTTCAGGCGGCCGTTTCGGAGCCGAACACCAGGCGGTCGAACGCCGCCAGCATGGCCTCGAGTCCTTCGTCGAACGCCACCGCCACGGGCAGCGGTTCCACTTCCGGATGGCGCCGGCGGAACTCGGCCAGGTTTTCCGCCGCGGCCGGTTCGTCCATCTTGTTCGCCAGCACCACCCGCGGTCGCGCGACCAGGTCCGGGTCGTACAGCTCCAGTTCGCGAAGGAGGTTGGCGTAGTCGTCCCAAGGCTCGCGACCGTCGCATCCGGCCATGTCCAGCACGATGGCGAGGGCCTTGCAGCGCCGGATGTGGCGGAGGAAGGCGTGGCCGAGGCCGACGTTGTCGTGGGCGCCCTCGATGAGGCCGGGGATGTCGCAGACGGTCAGCCGGCGCCAGTCGGGCCGTTCCACCACGCCCACATGCGGATGGAGCGTGGTGAAGGGGTAGTCGGCCACCTTCGGTTGGGCGCGGCTGACGGCGCGGAGGAGAGTGGATTTGCCGGCATTGGGGTAGCCGACCAGGCCGATGTCGGCGATGAGACGCAGCTCGAGCAGGAAGCGGCCCTCCTCGCCGGGTTCCCCGGGTTGGGCGAACCGCGGCGCCTGATGGCGGGCGGTGGCGAAATGGCGGTTCCCCAAACCGCCCCGGCCGCCCCGGCAAAGGATGACTTCCTGGCCGTGCTCGGTGAGGTCGGCCACCAATTCGTGGCGGGCCCGGGCCGGTTCGTCCTCCGATGGCTGGGGAGCGGGGGCCGGTTCCTCCGCCGCGGCCAGGTCCACTTCCAGCGCCTGACCGGCGCCCGCCGCCTGGATGACGCGCTCGCCCGGGGCCGTTTGCGACTCGGCGGGCGCAACCGGTTCCGGCAGCCGCCAAACGAGCGTCCCGCACGGCACCCGCACCACCAGGTCCCGGCCGGCCTTGCCGTTCATCCCCTTGCCCAGACCGTGCCCGCCGTCCTCGGCCTTCAGGCGCGGCGCGAAGTAGAGGTCCGTCAGGTCGCTCACGTCGTGGTCGGCCCGCAGGATGATGTGTCCCCCGCGGCCGCCGTCCCCGCCGATGGGACCGCCCTTGGGCCGGAAGGCTTCACGCAAGAACGCCACGCAACCCCGGCCGCCGCGGCCGGCGCGGGCGTGGATTTTGACCTCGTCAACGAACATGGCTGGTGAAGCGACTTCCGTTCCGGACCCGAAAACAAAACGGCGAGGCGCCGTGGCCACCTCGCCGGCAAAGGGGTCTGCGAACGGTTCAGTTCTGCGCGGCCTGCTCCGCCTGCACCGGCTCGACGCTCACCCGGCGGCCGACCTTCTCGAACTTCACCCGGCCGTCCACCAAGGCGAACAGCGTCCAATCACGTCCGGTGCCGACATTCTTGCCGGCGACGAACTTGGTGCCGCGCTGGCGCACGATGATGCTGCCGGCGCGGACGTACTCGCCGCCGAAGGCCTTGATCCCCAGCCGCTGGCTGTGGCTGTCACGTCCGTTGCGGGAACTGCCGCCGCCTTTCTTGTGTGCCATAAGCCTGTTATGCCTTGATTTCCTTGACCTTGACCACAGTGAGCTCCTGCCGGTGGCCCTTCTTGCGCCGGTAGTTCTTCCGGCGCTTCATCTTGAACACCACGACCTTCGGCCCCCGCTTGTGGGCGACCACGTCGGCCACCACCGCCGCGCCCTCGACCTTCGGCCGGCCGACGAGCACCTCGCCGTCCCGGTTGACCAGCCGGACGTCCTCGAGGGTCACCGTCTGGCCCGCCTCGACTGCCAACCGCTCGATCTCGACCGTGTCGCCGGGGCTGACGCGGTACTGCTTGCCACCTGTTTGAACCACTGCGTACATAGCCACTTCCTCAAAAGAGCTTGGCATCAAACCAGAGCCCCGCCCAGTTGTCAACCTCCCCCACCGGTTTTTTTCGCCACCGAAAGGCCGCCGAAGCCGCCTCCCCGCCCGACACCGATCTCCGGGCCCCCGGGACGAGCCGGACCGAACGCCCCTCACCGGCTCGACCCACGACCGCCCAATCCCCACTCCCCCGCGGGATGCGTGCCAAAAGCAGCCGCTGCCGGCTGCCGAAGGACCACGCCCCTACGGTCCCCCCGGGTCGGACC
>RFJD01000438.1 GCA_003695015.1 Verrucomicrobiota bacterium
CCGTGGATCCAAAACACCGCCGCGCGTTTCCGGCCCTCGGACGCCCAATCCCATGCCGCCTCCAGTGCCGGCAGGTTGTCCTCGCCGCCGCGGGGCCGCACCTTGCGCAAGGCCCGCGCCAACACCGTCCGATCCGCGGCGTGGCGCCCACGCTCCGCCCCCAACCGGACCGGCGGTTCGCCCGCCAGAAACACCGCCAGCTCGACGGTCTCCGGAACACCTGGCAGCAAACGCGCCAGCTCCGCGACCGCCTCCTCCATGCCGGCCGAGGTATCCACCACCAACGCCAGCCGTTCCACCGGCGCCCGCCCGTGCGTCTCGATCCGCTGAACGATCACGCCCGTGGGGCGCTCCGGCGGGTCCGGTGTCCATGCCAGCGTGGCCCCGGGATCGCGCTGAAGCAAAACCCGCGCCTGTCCGTCGGCCAGCTCGCCTTCGGTGAGCCGGCCCCGCACCGCCTGCACCGCATCCTTGAGCCGTTCCGCCGCCAGCAGCGAACAACGGATTCCCTCACAGCCGGCCGCTTCCAACCACACCGTGTGGCGGATCGACACCGGGATGTTGAAGTTCCGTTCCGCAAAACGCGGCCAGACATACAGCCCTTCTCCGGCGCTCCGGAGGACCAACGGCGCCGTGATCCCCAGCCGGATCTTCATCCGCCCGCCCCTTGGCGGCACCGGAAAACACTGGACCAACACCCGGTCCGGCCCCGCCGTGCTCACCAACACCGGGTCCCGCTGCCGCTGCACCACCCGTTGATACGCCGCCCGGGTGCGGGCCCTGCCCGCAAAAGCCGCCTCGCGTTCCTCGCCGTCCACCCACAACGTCAGGCGCGAGACCACCCCGCCCGGCGGCAACAGCACCACGGCCCGCGCCTCGCGCTGGCGCGCGCCCCGGTTTTCGAACTCCAGCGTCCATTCGGTGTAACTCCACGCCGCCCGGGCATCCGCCACCACGTCCAGCCGTGAGCCCACCAGGTCCAGGTTCCGGATCCGGCCGCCCACCGTGTCCCTACCTTGATCCGGATCCCACGTCCACTCATCCAACCCGTCCAATCCGCCCCGGGCCGTCCGCACCGGGGGTGCCGGCACGGCGTTGAAGGGCCGGCCATACACGCGGTAATAGACCTCGCGCGCCTCTTCCGGGGACACCCAACGGTTCCCGGTGAGGATCCATCCCACCACGTCCATCGCCGCGGCGCCCCGGGTCCGCCCATAACAAGCCCGCAACAACGTTTCGTGATGGCCCAAGGCGCGCAAAAGGGCCACGCCCCGCTGCCGGGCGGACGGTTCGGACGAGGTCGCCATGTCCAGCCCGACCCTCGAGACCCATTCCGGCAGGCCCAAGACGATCAGCAACGCCCCTCCCGCCAGCGCGCCCGCCCACAGCCGGGGCATCCGGGGTTGGCCGGCCGCCGGCCGCGGCAACCAGCGTCGCAACCAGAGAGCCGACCACAGCGCCAGGCAAGGCGACCATGGCAACAACCCCCAGCCGAACCACAGAACCGCGAAGAAACCGGGCACCATCAGCGGCAGGTACAGGATCGTGTAATAGGCGGCCACGCCGACGGCCACCGCGCTCAACCAGCCCGCCAGCCGGGGATGCGTCCAACGGCCTCGTCGGGCCGAGTTCCAGAGCCATCCGTTGGCCACCGGCACCAAGGCCACCAAGCCGGCATGCATCCAGGTCGGAAGGGGATCGAAGAAGATCGCGGCGCACATCCCGGTCGTCAGCTCGACCGCCAGGGCGATGACCGGCAGCAACACCCCGAAAAACCACACAACCCATCCCGGCCCGTGCCTTGGGCCTCGGCCATCACCCTGAGGGGGCTCCCCGTCTGCCCGGGCAGCGGGCGCCGAGGGCTCGGGCCGGCCTTTCGTTTGGGCCGGGTCGGGCTCCGGTTCCGGCGCCCCGATCTTGGCCAGGAGCCGGCGCACATCCGCCTCGGTCACCGTCGTCAATCCCTCGGACTCCACCTCCCGGCTGAGATGCTGCCGCAAATCCTCGATGACCTCGCCGGGATCGGCGCCGGTCGCGCGCAACCACGGCCCGAGCCGGGCGAAGTAGCGCTCCAGTTCCTGGCGGGCGGCGGTGCTCCAGTGGCTCATGATGCGGTCTCCGGCTGCCGGAGCCGGCGGACTCCGGCGATGAGTTGTTCCAAGTGGGCTTCCATTTGTTCGAGAACCCGTCGGCCCTCGGCGGTGAGGCGGTAGTACTTGCGGGCCGGCCCCTCGGGGGATTCCTCGAGCCGGGTGGCCACCCAACCCTGCACGCGCAGACGGGAAAGCAGCGGGTAGAGGGTTCCCTCGGTGAGGCCGAGGCCGGGGATTCGGGCGAGGCTTTTGACCAGTTCGTAGCCGTAGCGCTCGCGATCCGCCAAGGCGGCGAGGACGCAATAGTCGAAGAATCCCTTGCGGAGCTGGACGGTCCAGTTGTCGAACGGATCGGACACGGCGGTTGGGAGGCGGCTGCTACGATGCGAGGCCGGCTACCTTGCAAAACATGGTACATCCCGCCGGCCGGGGCAACTCTTTTTTCCCGCCTTGGGGGTGGCGTTCCCGTGTCCCGATTGAAAGCCTTCCCCCCTCCCCGCGTCGAATGCCAAAGGCCGGCCGCCTTCCGCAGAGCGCCCTGATCGTTTCCGAGCGGGCCGGGCGGCTGTGACCCTAACGGTTTGACTTGAAAATGCGCCAAACCTAGATTGGCCGGGCATGCTGGCAGCGGACGCGAAACCCTCTTCACCCGCCGAATCCGTGGCCCGCACCGGACGCTCCGACATGGAATGGCAGGAGATCGTCGAGCCGGTGCGGCCGTTTCTTGCTGCTGTCAGCCGCCGGCTGGAGGAGCAGTTGGACGCCTTCGAGCCGGAAATCGTCGAGCCGGCCCGGTACGCCCTGGCCAGTCGGGGCAAACAGCTCCGGCCGGCGTTGGTGGGATTGGCGGCCGAGGCCTCCGGCGGCATCCGCGACGAGCACGTGAACGTGGCCACCATCATCGAAATGGTGCATCTGGCCACGCTGGTGCACGACGACGTGATGGACGACGCCCGGATCCGGCGCCAACGGCCCACCGTGGCCCGGCAATGGGGCAACAGCGTGGCCATCCTGCTCGGCGACGCACTGTTCGCCCACGCGCTGACGATGGCGGCGGCGTTTCCCACCACGGCGGTGTGTCGAGCCGTGGCGGCGGCGACCCGGACCGTTTGTTCGGGCGAGATCATCCAGACGCTCCATCAGGGTCAGTTCGAGCTGGCGCGAGAACACTACCTGCGCGTGCTCCGGATGAAGACGGCGGAGCTGTTCGCCCTGGCCTGCAGCCAGGGAGCCTCCTTGGCCGGCGCCGGGGAACCCGCCGTGACCGCCCTGCACCATTATGGCATGGCCCTGGGAACGGCCTATCAGGTCTATGACGACTGCGTGGATCTGGTGGGACGCGAGGACAAGGTTGGCAAGTCGCTGGGCACGGACCTCTCGAACGGCAAGCCCACCCTGCCGGTCATCCACACGCTGGAAAAGGCGGAACCGAAAGAACGCGCCGCCCTCCTCCGGCTGCTGGAGGACTGGAAGCCCTCGAACCGGCCGCAATTGATGGAAGTCCTGCGCCGACACGACGCGCTGGCCGCCTCGGCGGAAACCATCGCCGGCATGTGCCGGGAAGCGGCGGCGGCCCTCGCGCCGTTGCCGGAAACCCCCGGACGCACCGCCTTGGAACAGGCCGCCAGGTTCCTGGCCGGGCGCGCCCGGGCCCTGATGGTTCCCCGCCCCGCCTGAAGGTGGCATGTCCACACCCCCCACCCCAGCACCGCCCGCCGAGGCGCCGGAAGAGGTTTCCGCGGACCATGAGAAGCCGTTGATCGAGGCCGCCCGGCGCGGGGACTTGGATGCGTTCGACGCCTTGGTGCGGCGTTACCAAGAACGCATCTACACCACGCTCTACCATTTCACCGGCAACCACGAGGATGCCGCCGATCTGACCCAGGAGACGTTCATCAAGGCGTTCCGGGCGCTGAAGAGTTTCCGCGGGGACGCGAGCTTCTTCACCTGGGTGTACCGGATCGGGGTGAACAAGGCGCTCAACTTTCTGAAACAGTCGCGGCGGCGGCGCACCTTCAGCCTCAACGACCTGGACGAACGCGGCGCCCGGGACGTGTTGCGCCGGCTGGTCTCCGAAACCACGCCGCTGCGGCACATCGGCCTCCGGGAGTTGCAGCAGAGATTGAACGCCGCCATGCAGAAACTGTCGGAGGTTCACAGAATGGTGGTCATCCTGCATGACATCCAGGGCCTGCCCCACGAGGAGATCAGCCGGATCCTCCGGTGCAACGTCGGCACCGTCCGGTCCCGGCTGTTCTACGCGCGCCAGCAGTTGCAGGGGTTGTTGTCCGACCTGATTTCGTGAGAGCCGATCCGATGGAGCCCACCCACGAATCGTTCGAAAAGCTGCGCCGTTTGCTCGAGTTGAAGCGGCACGAACTGCCGCCGCCGGGGTTCCATGACCGCCTGGCCCGCTCGATCCGGAGGCGCCTGGAGTCGGAGACCGCACCGGCGAAAGCGTCACCGTGGGCGCTCTGGACGGCTTGGTGGCGGCGCCTGGGTTGGGAAGCGGCGCTTTCGGTGGCGCTGCTGTCCGTGCTGGCCGCCCTTTACGGCCTGATCTGGTTCCAAGGGAAACCGGGTTCGCCCGGGAACGCCCCGGCGCCCATGCTCACCGACGTCGCCGCCCCGGAAAACGGGGTTGCCTCCAACCACACGGCGGGCGCGGTGGCCGTGGCTTCCAACCTGCCCCCTGCCCTTGAAGGTCTGGCTCGCGAAACCTCGCGACCGGGTCGGACCTCCGGGCCGCCGCCGGGTTTGTTTGCCCCGGGCGCCGGCCTGAACCCCACCCCTGCCAGTTTCCGGCTCGACGGCCCGGCGGCCCTCGCGCCGGAGCGCGGTTCGAACGCCATCGGCTCGAACGCCAACCTCCGTCCCCTGCCGCCTCGCTGACCCCGGCGAGGACCGGGCCTCATCCTCTTGCGACCGGTTGGGTCTCAGGAGGCGTGCTCCGCCAGCCAGCGGCGGTTGAACGCCACGCAATCGGCGTAGCGGACACCCGTCCCGCCAAAAATGTCCAAGGCCGAGCCGATCGTCAGATGCACCCGCCCTTCGCTGAGCCGGGTGACCGTTTCGAGGTCTTCCAACGAGCGCGCGCCCCCCGCATACGTGGCGGGCACGGGTGAATGCCGCGCCAACAGCTCGACCAGCTCCAGATCGATCCCGCGGCACAACCCTTCGACGTCGGCGGCGTGGATGAGGAATTCGGCGCAATGGCGGGAAAGCATCGCCAGCGTGGCGGGGGTGACCTCCAGTTCGGTGAACGTCTGCCAGCGGTTGGTCACCACCCACCAGCGGTCCTCGCGTCGCCGGCAACTCAGATCCAACACCAGCCGGCTGCGGCCGACCGCCCGCTCCAACGCCGCCAACCGCTCCGGGTCCAACCGCCCCTCCCGGAACAGCCACGAGGTCACGATGACGTGGGACGCCCCGGCCTCGAGCCATTCCCGGGCGTTGTCGGCCCGGATCCCGCCGCCCACCTGCAGGCCGCCCGGATACGCCGCCAACGCCGCCCGCGCCGCCGCTTCGTTGCCCGGCCCCAGCATGATCACGTGGCCGCCCTCCAAGCCATCCCGCCGGTACAACGCGGCGTACCATTCGGCGGGCCGTTCGGACTCGAAGTTCGTTTTCAGCCCGGCCCCGTCGTCGGTAAGGGTCCCCCCGACGATCTGCTTCACGCGTCCCTGATGGAGGTCGATGCAGGGTCGAAACACGGCCGCACGCTAGGCCATGGGGGCCGGCCCGACAAGCCGCCCGCTCAGGCGCAGAACAACAGGATGATCAACTGCCCCACCAGGATGCGCAGGATCATCGTCAACGGATACACCGTGGCGTAGGCCACCGACGGAGCATCGGAGCCGGTGATGTTGTTGGCGAACGCCAGGGCGGGCGGATCCGTCATGCTGCCGGCCAGCAAACCGCAGACGTTGATGTAGTTCTGCTTCAGCCGCTGGCGGACGAACCAACCCACCACCAGCAGCGGGACCAGCGTCACCACCGCACCGACTCCCATCCACAGAAAACCGCCCCCGTGAAGCAGCGCTTCCACGAAGTGGGCCCCGGATTTGAGCCCGACACAGGAAAGGAACAGGGTGATGCCGAACTCCCGGAGCAGGACGTTGGCATTGGCCGGCAGGTACCAGAGGATGGGGCCGATCCGGCCGATGCGGCTCAGGACGATCGCCGCCAGCAACGGCCCCCCGGCCAGCCCCAGCCGCAGCGGCGCGGGCATGTGGCCCACCGTGAAGGGGTAACAGCCCACCAACACGCCGAGCATGATGCCGACGAAAATCGGCACCAGCCGGGTGTGATTCAGCTCCTGGACCGAGTTGCCCAACAACTCCGCCGCCCGGGCGAGCGCCTCCTCCGGCCCCACGATCCGCAGCATGTCGCCGAACTGGAGCTTCAGATCCGGATGCACCGACAGCTCCATGTCCGCCCGCGTGATGCGGGTCACCGTCACCCCGTAACGATGGTTCAACGCCAGCTCGCGCAAGGTTTTGCCCACGATGTCGTGTTTGGTCACCACCACCCGCTGGTAAGTGATCGGGCCGGGCGCCTGGGTCAGGTCCTCCTCGGCCACCTTGCCCACGATCATCCGGAACTGGTTGACCGCCTTGGCGGTGCCCACGACCACCAGGGTGTCGCCCCGGTTCAGGACCGTGTCCGACCGGGCGATTTGCACCGTCTCCTCGCCCGCCTTGCGCAACCGGGAAATCACCACGCCCAGCTTCTCGATGCCCGGCAGCTCCCGCACTTGGAGCCCGTCCAAGTTCGGGTTGGTCAACACCACCGTCAGCCGGGTCAAAGACTCCTTGCCCGCCCGTTGGGCCTCCCGGAACGCCTCCAGCTCGGCATTCACGTTCACCCGGCCCCACGTGCGGATGGCCAGCATCGCCAGGATAATGCCGAAGATCCCGAACGGATAGGCCACGGCATACCCCATGCCCGGAAGGGCCAGGCGTTCAGGGGACGTGTTCGGCAGGCTGCGCAGGGCCTCCTGCGCGGCGCCCAGGGACGGCGTGTTGGTCGTGGCGCCCGAAAAAATGCCTGCCGCCACCGCCATGTCGATCCCCAGCAGCCAGCACAACCCCACCACCAACAAACCGCCGGAAAGCACGATGGCCGCCGCCGCCAGGTTCAACGGCAACCCCTGCCGCCGCAGCGAATCCAGAAACCCCGGCCCCACCTGCATCCCGATCGTGTACACGAACAGGATCAGTCCGAACTCCTGGATGAACACCCGCACCGAGGCGTCCATGTTCAACCCGAAATGACCGAACAACAGCCCGGCGAACAGCGTGCCCGCCACGCCAAAGCTGAGTCCCCGGATCTTGATGCTGCCCAACGCCAGACCCAGGGCCGCCACCCCGCACAAAATGATCACGCCATGGGCCACCGGCTGGGTCTGCTGCAATTGATTCAACCAGTTCACCGTCGCTTCGCTCCTTTCAAAAGCATGATGCCGCTCCGGAGGCGCCCTCCCTGGTTTCGGGCAGGCCGCCCTCCGAAA
>RFJD01000439.1 GCA_003695015.1 Verrucomicrobiota bacterium
CTGGACCGCTTCGCCCGGGCGATGGCCAAACGGGGCGTCAACCTGGTGCGCATCCACGGCCCCGTTTACGAGGGCAGCGGACCGGACTTTGGCCGGGTGAAACCGGAGGTGGTCGCGCGGTTGCACCGGTTGGTGGCGGCGCTGAAGCGGGAGGGCATCTACACGGCGTTGAGCATCTACTTTCCACTCTGGGTGCGGCTGGGCCCGGAGAACACCGACTTCCCCGGCTACCAAAACCAGCATCCCTTCGCCCTCCCGTACTTCAACGAAGCCTTCCAGCCGTACTACGAGCGCTGGTGGCGGGCGGTGCTCGAACCGGTCAACCCCCACACCGGCCTCGCCCTGAAGGACGATCCCGCCGTGGCCATGCTCGAGATGATCAACGAGGACTCGACCCTGTTCTGGACCTTCAACCCGGACCGCGGCGCCCAGGGCAACATCCCCGATCCTCAACGCGCCCTGCTCGAACGCCGGTTCGCCCAATGGCTGCTGGCCCGTTATCGGGGCGAGACGCTCGAGGAAATCCGGCAGCGCCACTGGCAGGGACTGGCCACCCCGCAGGACGACTTCGCCCATGGGCGGGTCGGGTTCCGGCCGTTGTGGAACATCGCCCACGAACGCCGCCCGCGGGACCGGGACACCGCCCGGTTCCTCACCGAGCTCATGATCGACTGGCACCGGCGGGTGCGCCGTTTCCTGAAGGATGAGCTGGGTTGTCGCGCCCTGGTCTATTGCTCGAATTGGAAGACCGCCTCGCCGCAGTACCTCGATCCCCTGGACAAGTACGCCAACGCGGTGGGGGATTTCTTCGACCGGCACGGCTACTACGGCGGCCGCCACGAGGGCGACCGTTCCTCTTGGGACATCGTGGCCGGCCAGCGTTACGACGATCGCGCCGCGGTGAAGTTCCTTTCGCCCGACGGCGCCCGGCCGGACTTCAGCAATCCGCTCTGGGACATCGGCTACAACGGCCGCCCCTCGACCATCACCGAGATCAACTGGCCCCTGCCGAACCGCTTCCGCGCCGACATGGTCCCGCTGGGGGCCGCCTACGGCGCGTTGCAGGACACCGACGCGATCTTTTGGTTCGCCGCCTCCGCCCCCGAATGGCAGGAGGTGCCGGGCAAGTTCGCCATCCAGACGCCCGTCGTCCAGGGCCAGTTCCCGGCTGCGGCGTTGATCTACCGGCGCGGTTTGGTCCGGACCGGCGAAGTCGTGGCGGACTTGGACCTTTTGGTCGAGGACTTGTTCGCCTTGAAAGGCACGCCCGTTCCGGCGGCCCAGAATTTCGATCAACTCCGCGGGGCCGACGTTCCGCCGGGCGCCACCCTCACCAACGTGAGCGTGCTCGACGAACTGGCCTTCCTGGTCGGCCGCGTCAACGTGGACTTCCTCGAACAAGGCGAACCCCGCTCGCTGGTGCGCGACCTGTCCCCGTTCATCGACCGGGCCGCCCGGCGCGTCCGCAGCGCCACCGGCGAACTGACCTGGGATTGGGGACGCGGCTTGGTGACCATCGATGCCCCGGCGGCGCAAGGAGCGGTCGGGTTTCTCGGGGCCGGACCGATCGAGCTGGCCGACGTCCGGATCGAAGTGCCCGTCGAGTACGGGGCGGTGTTGTTGGTGGCCCTGGATGGCAAACCGCTGGCCGTCTCGGACCGCCTGCTCCTGCAGGTCGCCACCGAGGAAAAACCGTGGCAGTGGCGGACCGACCGCGAGGAGGGCCTGCGCACCATCTTGGATCGCGGCCGGGCGCCGCTGCTGGTGCGGGAAGTGGCGGGCCGGGTGAGACTCAAACGTCCCGACGCGGCCGCGCTGTCGGTGAGTGCCCTCGACTGGCTCGGCTATCGCACCGAACGGGAGTGGACCGGCGCGGCCGAGATCGAGTTGCGCGCCGACACGCTCCACTACCTCATCGAACGCGGAACGCGGTAGCCGGCGGACGGCGGGCGGCGTGTTGAAGGACGCGCCGGGTGGGAGGGCGCTTCCCGTCAGCCCACTCCCTCGCGCCGCGATGAAGTAGTCCCTCAGGTTGGATGGTTGTGCCGCGCCGACGTTTGGCCGCCTCGATGCCGGCGTTCCCAGGGCATGCCGGCAAGGATGCCGGCGGTCCCGGTAACGGGACCGCCACGGATGGCGATGCTCCCGGCAGCAGGACCGCCGGCTTCCAGCCGGCCTCACCATCCGGCAGGCAGAATGCCGGCGCTCCCTGGCATGCCGGCAAAGATGCCGGCGCTCCCGGGCCCCCTTCAACTCATCACCTTGGGGCGCTGCCTCGCCGGTTATTCGGATTGATCCGGCACGGCGTCGAGGTCGATGAGGATGTCGCGGGGTTCGGCGCCCTTGCTGGGGCCGACGATGCCGCGGGCTTCCAGCTCGTCCATGAGCCGGGCGGCCCGGGTGTAGCCGATGCGCAGCCGGCGTTGCAGCAGCGAGACGCTGGCTTTCTGCTCGCTCCGGATGACCTCGATGCATTTCTCCAGCAGCTCCTCGTCCTCGCTGGAGCGTTCGTCGGGGAGTTCCACCTCCGCTTTCGAGAGTTGCTGGTGGATCTCCATTTCGTAGCTGGGACGGCCTTGCTGGGCGATGAACTGGACGAGTCGCTCGATCTCCTCGTCGGTCACGAAGGCGCCTTGGGCGCGGATCAACTTCGCCGAGCCGGGCGGCAGGAAGAGCATGTCGCCCTTGCCGAGGAGTTTCTCGGCGCCCATGGCGTCGAGGATGGTGCGGGAATCGACCTTCGAGGCGACTTGGAAGGCGATGCGGGCGGGGATGTTGGCTTTGATCACGCCGGTGATGACGTCCACCGAGGGGCGTTGGGTGGCGACGATGCAATGGATGCCGGCGGCCCGGGCCATCTGGGTGATGCGGGCGATGGCCATTTCGACGTCGGCCGGCGCCACGAGCATGAGGTCCGCCAGCTCGTCGATGATCACGACGATGTAGCTGAGTTTGTCCGGAATGACGATGTCCTCCTCGCGCGGCACGGTGATCGCTTCGTCCAGTTCGACGGCAAAGCCCTCGGCCGGTTCGCCGTCGCGGTGCTGGCTGAGGGGGAGTTCCGGCTGGGCCGGCTTGGGCGGCTCGGTCTTGGGGCGTTTGTTAAAGGCGTGGATGTTGCGGACGCCGACCTTGGCGAAGATCTGGTACCGCTTTTCCATTTCGTTGACGACCCAGCGGAGGGCGAGGATGACCTTCTTGGGGTCCGTGACGACGGGGACGACCAGGTGGGGCAGGGCGTTGTACTGCTGCAGCTCGACGACCTTGGGGTCGATCATGACGAACCGCAGATCCTCGGGGGAAAAGCGGTAGAGCAGGGAGGCGACGATCGAGTTGATGCAGACGGATTTGCCCGAACCGGTGGCGCCGGCGATGAGCAGGTGGGGCATGTCGGCGAGATCGGCCACGATGGGCTGGCCGTCCACGTTCTTGCCGAGGGCCAGCGGGATCTTGGCGCGGGATTTGATCCACGCGTCGGATTCGAGCAGCTCGCGAAGGATGACCTTGGATTTGACGGCGTTGGGGACCTCGATGCCGACGGAGCTTTTGCCCGGCACGGGGGCGAGGACGTGGATGCGTTCGGCCCGCAGGGCGGCGGCGATGTTGTTGGTGAGGGAGACGATCTTCTCGAGCTTCACGCCCGGGGCGGGGTGGAGTTCGTAACGGGTGATGACGGGGCCCTTGGTGATGTCGCCTTGGGCGACCTCGATGCCGAACTGGGCCAGGGTCTGGCGGATGATGTGGGCATTGCGGAGAAGTTCCTCCTTGGATTCGGTCTGGCGGACGCGCACTTCCGGCCGGCTCAACAGGCGGACGTGCGGCAGCTTGTAGTCCCCGATGACCGGCGGGGTGGCGACACGGACCGGCTCTTTGGCCCGGCCAGCCTTGGCCTCGCGACGCCGGACCTGCGCGGCCACCTTGGCGGGATCGACCTCCTCGTCGGCGGGCGGCGGGGAAGCCGGTTTTTCCGCCAAAGGTTCGGCGGGTGGTTCGGCGGGTTCGGCAGCGGTGGAGGGCGCCACGGCTGGCTCATCGGCGGGCGCGGCGAACGGGTTTTCCCGGGCGGGGGCGGGATCGTCCTTGACC
>RFJD01000440.1 GCA_003695015.1 Verrucomicrobiota bacterium
CAGCGGCGGCCATGATCGCCGGCGGTGCGCGCCATCCGGGAACGCCAGCTCCCCGGCCACCCCGCCACCCCGCGCCCGGCCGGCCGGCAAAAAAAAGCGCCGCCCACATGGGCGGCGTCCAACACAAGAGTTTGGAGGCAACGTTCCGCTTACTTGGCCGGGCTGAAACGGCCGTTCTCGTTCTTGAACATCTTCTTGGCGTAGAGAACGGCGTTCAGCGAGGGCAGCGGGTTGGAAGTGTTGAAGCGATAGCCTTCGCGCTGGACCGCTTCGAGAATCTCCTGTTTGGTCATGGGGTTGTTGCGGGTGACCCGCATGATCATCTCGCGCAGGGAGACCTTGTTGCGGATGCGTTTGCCCTTCTTCCGCCGGGCGGGCGTGGCGATGATGGGCGTGGAGGCCGCCGCCACCTTCTTGCGGGCCACTTTCTTGCGCGCCGCCTTCTTGCGGGCCGGCGCCGGCAGGGCCACACTTTCGCCACTCAGGACGGCCTCGATCTCCGCCAGCCGCTGGGCCAGCTCTTCCTTCTCCTTCAACAGGGCTTCACGAAGGGTCACGAACTCTTTCAGGTTGTCTTTCATCGCTGCTATTTAGCCACCAATGGTCAAGCAGCACAAGTGGTTTTCTGAACTTACATTCGAAATGGGTCGGACGCGCCTCGATGGCGGTCCGGTTCGGAGCGCCTTGACTCTGGTCGCGCTGAGGCGGTGCCGCTACAGTCCCGGGCCGTTGGTTTGAGGCTTTCTCGGCATGGCAAGGGATCGCATCCGCATCGGAGGCGCGCGGGTTCACAACCTCAAGAACGTCTCCCTCGAGCTGCCGCGGGACCGGTTGATCGTCATCACCGGTCCCAGCGGCTCGGGCAAGTCGTCGCTGGCCTTCGACACCTTGTTCGCGGAGGGGCAGCGCAAGTACATGGAGTCGTTGTCGGCCTTTGCCCGGCAGTTTCTGGATCAGTTGGAAAAGCCGGATGTGGATTTCATCGACGGCCTGTCGCCGGCGATCGCCATCGAGCAGCGGACCGCGGCGGGCAATCCCCGTTCGCTCATTGCCACCACCACCGAGATCTATGACTACCTGCGGTTGTTGTATGCGCACGTGGGGCGTCCGCATTGCCCGCAAAGCGGCGTCCCCATGACGGCGCTGACGCCGGATCAAATCGTGGATCGGATTCTGGGGTTGCCGGGAGGCAGCCGGGTGATGGTGTTGGCGCCGGTGGTGCGCGGCCAACGCGGGGCCTTCCGCGATGTCCTCAGCCGGCTGGCGCGGGAGGGCTTCGTGCGCGTGCGGGTGGACGGCCGGATGTATGAATTGGGGCCGAACCTGCAGATCCCTTTGGCGGCGGATCAGGAACACCACATCGAGGTGGTGGTGGACCGGCTGGTGGTGGATCCCGCCACGCGGGCGCGTTTGGCGGACTCGGTGGAGACGGCGCTTCGTTGGGGCGAGGGATTGCTTCTGTTGCTGCATCAACCGCCTTCGCCGGACGATCCCCGCCGCTGGCAGCAATGGTTGTTGTCCACCCGTCTTTACAGTCCGGCCACCGGCTTGACCTACGAACGGCCCGGCCCCCGCCATTTTTCCTTCAACTCACCCCAGGGAGCCTGTCCCGCCTGCCAGGGACTGGGCACGCAGCCCGCCTTCGACGAAGCGCTGGTGGTGCCGGATCCGGACAAATCGCTCGCCGAGGGGGCCATCGCTCCATGGCGTCGGGGCGGCCGCGTGCTGGTGCAGCAACGGCAACGTATTTTGGAAACCCTGGCGCGGGAGTTTGGCGTGTCGGTGGATGCCCCGTTCCGCAACCTGCCGGAGGAGTTCCGCCGGTTGTTGTTGTACGGGAGCGGAGGGCGCAAGGTGCCGTTGCCCTCGGCGCGGGGCGATCGCGTGGTGCTGCGGCCGTTCGAGGGCGTGCTGCCTTCGCTGGAACGGCTGTATCACGAAAGTGAAAGCCAGCAAACCCGCGGCCGGCTCAAGGCATTCATGGCGCCGCGGCCTTGTGCGGCCTGTCAGGGGCGGCGTTTGCGACCGGAGATCCTGGCGGTGACCTTGGGCGGGGAGGAAGCCTCGCGGCGCTTCCCGGTGAGGCGCCAGTCCGCCAACGAGCCGGTGATTCCCGGCCTGTCGATCATGGATGTTTGCGCCCTGAGCATCGAAAACGCGTGCCGTTTTTTTGATGGTTTGGAACTGACGGAAACCGAGCGCCGGATCGCCGGCGATCTGGTGCATGAAATCCGGCAACGCCTCGAGTTCCTGCGGCGCGTGGGGCTGGGTTATCTGAGTTTGGATCGGGAGAGCGGCAGTCTCAGTGGCGGCGAGGCGCAACGAATCCGGCTGGCCACCCAGATTGGTTCCGGTTTGGTGGGGGTTCTCTACATCCTGGACGAACCGAGCATCGGCCTGCATCAGCGCGACAATGAGCGGTTGCTCCAAACGCTGGAGGAGTTGCGCGACCGCGGCAACACGGTGGTGGTGGTCGAGCACGATGAAGAGACGATCCGGCGGGCCGATTACATCGTCGATCTGGGACCGGGTGCGGGCGCCCACGGGGGCGAGGTGGTCGCCGCCGGGACGCTCGAGCAGATCATGGCCGAGCCGCGTTCGCTCACCGGCCGCTATCTTTCGGGGGAACTGACGGTGCCCCGGCCGGACCGCAACGGGCCGCCGCCCGGGGAGGCCGGCTGGCTGGAGATCGTCGGCGCGGCCGAGAACAACCTCAAGGACATCGACGTGCGCATTCCGCTGGGCACGCTGACCTGCGTGACCGGCGTGAGCGGCTCGGGCAAGAGCACGTTGGTGGACGACATCCTGCGCCGGGCGCTGGCCCGCCGGCTGACCGGGGCCTCGGAAATCCCGGGCAAACACCGCGAGTTGCGCGGCATCGAGCATCTCAGCCGCATGGTGGTCATCGACCAATCGCCGATCGGCCGCACCCCGCGCAGCAATCCGGCCACCTACACCGGGATTTTTCATCTGATCCGCGATCTGTTTGCCCGGCTGCCGGCGGCGCGGATCCGCGGTTACACCGCCAGCCGTTTCAGTTTCAACGTGCGGGGCGGACGCTGCGAGCGGTGCAATGGCGACGGGTTGTTGCGCATCGAGATGAACTTCCTGCCGCCGGTGTACGTGACCTGCGAGGCCTGCCAGGGGCGTCGTTACAACCGTGAGACCCTCGAGATCACTTACAAGGGTCGCAACATCGCCGACGTCCTGGAGCTGACGGTGGACGAGGCGGTGACGTTTTTCCGGGCGGTGCCGGCCATTCACGAGGCCTGCCTGACCCTGGCGGAGGTGGGGCTGGGTTACTTGCAACTGGGCCAGCCGGCCACCACGCTCAGCGGCGGCGAGGCCCAGCGACTGAAGATCGCCACCGAGTTGAGCAAGCGTTCGCCGGGACACACGCTTTACCTGTTGGACGAACCGACCACCGGCCTGCATTTTGCCGATGTGACGACGCTGCTGGATGTGCTTTACCGGCTGCGAGCCGCCGGCAACACGTTGGTGGTCATCGAACACAACCTGGATGTGATCCGCTGCGCCGATTGGATCATCGACCTGGGCCCGGAGGGCGGCGATGGCGGCGGGCGCATTGTCGTTGAAGGACCGCCCGAGGAAGTGGCACGTTGCGAGGCGAGTCATACCGGACGCTACCTGCGCCGGGTGTTGGAGCGAAAAGGATGAACAAACCCATCGGGAACCGGCCGTTCGGGCAAGCGTCGTGGCGGTGGCTGGTCCAAGCCGTCGGCCTGCCGGTGTGGCTGGGCTTGGCGTGGACGCTGCCGGCGGCGACGCCCTGGGAAACCACCGCCCGCGAGGTGGTGCAAAAGTTGTTCGAGGACGGCATCCACGAACTGGCCAGCCGCGAGGCCGAGGATTTCCTGCTGCGGTATCCGGGTTCGGAGTACACGGCCGAGGTGGCGTTGATCCTCGCCCAGAGCCACCTGGCGCGGCACCGCCCCGAGGACGCCGCCACCGTGCTGCTCCAATACCGGGCCCAGGCCGGCCCGCTGGAGGACGAGTTCGTCTTCTGGTTGGGGCAGGCCCGGGCCGAGCAACGCCGCTGGGCCGAGGCGGCCGAGGCTTTCGCGGAGGTCAACCGTCGCTTCCCGGAATCGGCCCGGCGCTTCGAGGCCTGTTATCGCGAGGCGTGGGCGCGCTTCGAAAGCGGCGATCTCGGCGGCGCCATCAACCGCCTGCACGCCGCTGACGGCCCCCTCGCCCGGCTCCGCCAGCAACAGCCCGACAACGAGTGGATCGTCCGCTGCGACCTGTTGCTGGGCGAGGCGCTTTGGCGCAAGGGCGATTTGCCCGCCGCCCGGCAGCAGTTGGAAGCCCTGCGGGACCGGCCCATGGGTGCCGCCCTGGCCTGGCAACGCGAGTTTCTCCTGGCCAACGTCCAGCTCGCCCTCCAGCAGCCCGACCAAGCCCTCGCCCACACC
>RFJD01000441.1 GCA_003695015.1 Verrucomicrobiota bacterium
AGCTTGGCGGCGTCCAACCCCAGCAGCCCGGCCACCGCCGTCCAGTTCACCCCCTCGGGAGTCCGGCCGTCGGACTCGAATCGCCGCCATTGCCCGGCGTCCACCCCGGCCGCGGCGGCCACTTGATCGAGCTCCAAGCCGGCATGCTGCCGGGCCTTGGCGACCACATCACCCGCGTGATCTTCCAGTTGCATGGCGCCGATGGTACGCCCGGCCCGCCCGGCGGCAAGTCCCGCCCGGGCACTGCGAGCCGACGAAGCCGGGGGGCTTGACGACTGTGGCAAAGTCTCGGAACCGCGTTCGCCGGGCGCCTGCCAGCGAACGAGACCGCACAACGACGACCATGACGAACAACCAATCGCAGGATCCGTTCCGACTCGACGGGGAAGTGGCTTTGATCACCGGCGGCGGCAGCGGGCTGGGCTTCGGGATGGCTCGATGCCTCGCCCGCGCCGGCGCCCGGGTGGTGCTGGTGGGCCGGCGGGCTGACCGACTCGAACAAGCGGCCGGGGAAATCGGCCCGACCGCGAGTTGGGTGGCCCACGACGTGACCGAGCTGGACCGGGCCGGGGAACTCGTGGCCGAAGCCGCCCGCCAGGCCGGCTCACCGGTGAGCATTCTCGTCAACAACGCCGGCATCCACCTGAAAAAACCGGCCGTGGACACCACGCCGGCCGAGTTCCAAGCGGTGTTGAACACCCATTTGGTGGCGGCGCACGCCCTGACCCGGGCGGTCCTCCCCGGCATGATCGAACGCCGCCACGGGCACGTCCTGTTCACCGCCTCGATGGCCTCGTTGTTCGGCGTGCCTTTCGTGGTCGCCTACTCGGCGGCCAAGACCGCGATGCTGGGCGTCGTCCGGACCCTGGCCGCGGAAGTCTCCGCCCACGGTGTCCGGGTCAACGCCATCGCCCCGGGCTGGATTCAATCCGACATGCTCGACCAAGCCCTCGCGGGCGACCCCGCCCGCCGCGACCGCATCCTGACCCGCACACCGATGCGTCGGTTCGGCAACCCGGAGGACATCGGCCATGCCGCCGTGTTCCTCTCCTCCCCCGCCGCCCGGTTCATCACCGGTGCGGTCCTGCCGGTCGATGGCGGCGCGTCCATCGGGTTTTGAACACCCCCTCCACGGGCCACCGAAGCCCGTCGCTAACGTCTGCCGTCCCTCTTGAGGTACGTGATCCCGGTCATGGTCAGCAGAGGAAGCACGTGAACCAAGTCCTTGTCGTCGAACACGACCACGGCAGTCTTGCCCACAGCGACTTGGTATCGCTCCCGAACCCGGTACTTCATCCCGTCCGCCATCCGGATCTCGAATGGGATTCCCTCATCGATCGCGGTCTGAACCTGTTCCCGAGTCATGCTTGGACGGCATGATCATGCCGCTTTCCCCAGTCTGAAGCAAGCGAGCCAGACCGGGACACAGCCCCTCTCCCGGTTCAGGGACACGCCCTCTGGCCCCTGCCACGCCGAGCCACCGACAAACCAGCCGGCACATTCCCCTCGCATGCTCCTGTGCCTCCCCTTCAGGGCTGACCATGGGGTTGCCCGATTCGAACCCCGGGCGTTGCCCGGGGCTGGCATTCCTCCGCCCCTTCGGGGCTCGGTCACACTCGCCGCGGCGGCATCTCGCCTCAGGGAGAGCTCGCAGCCGACCGCAGGCCCGAGGCCAAACCGCGTTCGAGCCGCCGGATGTCGCCCGGGGTGTGAGCCCTTGAGATGGCAAACCGGAACAACCCTCCCTGTTCGGTGCCAGGGTAGTTGGCCGGCTCGGCAAGGATGCCCTCCGCGGCCAGGGCGGATTGGATGGCGGCGGCCCGGGCAGACGAAGCGGCTCGCAAGCTCAAAACGGGTGTCGCGGTTTCCGGAACGGGCAGATCCAACCGGGCAAAAGCCCGTCGGGCGAGGGCGATCCTTTGCCTGAGTTGCGCCAACAACCCGTCCTCCCGCTGAAGCCATCGCACGGCAGCCAGCACTCCGGCGGCAGCGGGCAACGGTGGTGGGGTGCTGGCCCGGAAAAGGCGGCTTCGCCGGATGACTTCCTCCCGCAGCCAGGCCGGTCCCAGAATCACCCCGCCATGACCGCCCAGGGCCTTGCTGAGGCTGGCGGTGCGAATCAGCCGGGCATCCTCGACCACGGCGGCTCCGGCCGCCTCCGGCGTCCCGGCTCCGGTCGTTCCCAACACCCCCAGACCGTGGGCATCGTCCACCCACAACACACCATCCGGCGGCAGCACCTCCAAAAGCCCGGCCAGCGGCGCGACCTCCCCGGTGAGCGGGAACACCCCGTCGGTGAGAACCGCCACCCGCCCCCGCCGGCGGGACCGACGGAGGCGACGGCGGAGGTCGTCCGGATCGCGATGACGGAAGGTGCGGACCGACGCCTCGCCAAGCCGGGCGGCGTCGAACAAGGCCGGGTGAGCCTGTTCGTCGATCCAAACCGCCCCGACCCGACCCGCCAAGACCTGTGCCACGGCCAGGTTCGCCAAGTACCCGGCGCCGGTCAGGAGGGCGGTCGGACTGCGGGCAAAGGAGGTCAATGCCGCCTCCAACGCCTCGTAAAGCGGGTGGTTGCCGGTGGTGGTGCGGGAGGCGGCCACGCCGAGCCCGAACCGGGTAGCAGCCTCCCGGGCGGCCGCCGCCACGGCGGGATGGCGGCCCAGCCCCAGGTAGTCGCAACCGGCAAACTGAAGCCACGTTCGGCCCGCGACCCGGACCCGCCGGCCATCGACCTTTTCCCTCGCGACGGGAAGCGGATCCGCAGGGAAGCTCACCGGTTCCGGGCTCAACGGGTCTCGGGAAACCATGCGTGAATCTGCACCTCCGCCCTCGCCCAGCGACGGTCCCAATCCGCCCAACTCCAGGCCCACCGCGGCCCGACAAAGCGATCCCGCGCTTGTGGGAGCAGGGCTAGCATCGCGCGGTAATCCTCCAGCGCGCCCTCCTTCTCCCGCCACTGGATGCGCGTTTCCAACCGGTTGAGCCGGTTTTCCGGGTACCCGGGCGCCCGATCGAGGGCGGCGTCCAGGTGTCGGCGCGCCTTCTTGCGGCTGCCCACGCTCAACGGCCAACCCGGCGCGTCCCGGTAGAGCAGACCGAGCGTGCGGTCCGGCCCCGCAAAATCGAAGCCCGGATCCAGCTCGCGCGCCCGCAGGAGGTGGCTTTCCATCTCCCGGACCAGAGGAAGGGCCCCGAGGGTCTTGGTCTCGGCCAGCCGCCCGAGATTGAGCGCCAAGTAGTAATGGGCCGGCGCGTTGGTGGCACACCGCTCGATCACCGCCCGGGCGGCCTCGATACCCTCCTCCGCCAGCCGGCCGCGGGCGGCCTTGTCCGGCGCGAACTCGGCGGCGTCGAAACAGGCCCGGGCCAGTTGCCAGCCGGCTTCGGACGAGGCCGTGGCCGCGTCCCATCGCGCCCGACACTCCTCCAGCGCCCGGGTCGCCCGCCGGGCGGCCACCGCGGCCGGATCCTCCCCGGCGGCCGGAACTGCGCCCGCCACGCAGACCAGCACCAACAGCTTCAGCAGCCGTTTTGCCGTCGGGAATTCCCGTTTGCCATGCATGGATTCGTGCCTGATACTGCGCGCCGTGAAAGGCTACCGGCGAGGGTGGTTGCTGGCAATGCTGGCGGCGGGCGTGCTGCTCGTCACCGGTTGCGGCGGTTTCACCGCCAGCCCCAGCATCTCGCCGGCGACGTTCCTGCTGCCGGGCCTGGGTCAGGCCAACCCGGCGGAAGCCGCGCCCACCCCGGCTCCGGAGCCGCCGGTGACCGCCGAGG
The DNA here is from genome assembly GCA_003695015.1 of Verrucomicrobiota bacterium. GTDB lineage: Bacteria > Verrucomicrobiota > Verrucomicrobiia > Limisphaerales > J093 > J093. Next base: position 3,781 of record RFJD01000441.1, read on the forward strand.
TGGCCTTGGTCCGTTGACCCCGAATTCGTGCCATGCGTTTTCCGTTTGTTTTGTCGGCCAAGATTGCAGCGCACATCGTGAAGCATAAGCTGAAGCGAACTCCGCGATTCGCGATGGTTCTGCAATTGGAGCCCCTCCACACCTGCAATCTCAGTTGCACCGGCTGCGGCCGCATCCGCGAGTACTCGACCAGCCTCAAGGACATGGTCCCGCTGGAGAAGTGCCTCGCCGCCGCCGCCGAGTGCGACGCGCCGATGGTCTCGATCTGCGGGGGCGAACCGCTCATCTACCCGCACATCGAGGAGCTGGTGCAGGGGCTGCTGGCCCAGAAACGGATCGTGTACATCTGCACCAACGGCGTCTTCATGCGGCGCAAACTGGTCGATTACCTCGCCTCCGTTTACGACCCGGGCCGGGAGCCGTTACTCAAGGAGCTTTTGGCCGAGGGGCTCATCACCGAGGCCCAGGCGGCGACGATTCGCAAAGGCCGCGCGAACGGCAAGCCGGTCATCGCCCCCACCAAGTGGCTGTACTGGAACGTCCACGTGGACGTTCCAGTACAGCCACTTGGTGGGGGCGATGACCGGCTTGCCGTTCGCGCGGCCTTTGCGAATCGTCGCCGCCTGGGCCTCGGTGATGAGCCCCTCGGCCAAAAGCTCCTTGAGTAACGGCTCCCGGCCCGGGTCGTAAACGGAGGCGAGGTAATCGACCAGTTTGCGCCGCATGAAGACGCCGTTGGTGCAGATGTACACGATCCGTTTCTGGGCCAGCAGCCCCTGCACCAGCTCCTCGATGTGCGGGTAGATGAGCGGTTCGCCCCCGCAGATCGAGACCATCGGCGCGTCGCACTCGGCGGCGGCGGCGAGGCACTTCTCCAGCGGGACCATGTCCTTGAGGCTGGTCGAGTACTCGCGGATGCGGCCGCAGCCGGTGCAACTGAGATTGCAGGTGTGGAGGGGCTCCAATTGCAGAACCATCGCGAATCGCGGAGTTCGCTTCAGCTTATGCTTCACGATGTGCGCTGCAATCTTGGCCGACAAAACAAACGGAAAACGCATGGCACGAATTCGGGGTCAACGGACCAAGGCCACCTCGGCGGTCACCGGCGGCTCCGGAGCCGGGGTGGGCGCGGCTTCCGCCGGGTTGGCCTGACCCAGGCCCGGCAGCAGGAACGTCGCCGGCGAGATGCTGGGGCTGGCGGTGAAACCGCCGCAACCGGTGACGAGCAGCACGCCCGCCGCCAGCATTGCCAGCAACCACCCTCGCCGGTAGCCTTTCACGGCGCGCAGTATCAGGCACGAATCCATGCATGGCAAACGGGAATTCCCGACGGCAAAACGGCTGCTGAAGCTGTTGGTGCTGGTCTGCGTGGCGGGCGCAGTTCCGGCCGCCGGGGAGGATCCGGCCGCGGTGGCCGCCCGGCGGGCGACCCGGGCGCTGGAGGAGTGTCGGGCGCGATGGGACGCGGCCACGGCCTCGTCCGAAGCCGGCTGGCAACTGGCCCGGGCCTGTTTCGACGCCGCCGAGTTCGCGCCGGACAAGGCCGCCCGCGGCCGGCTGGCGGAGGAGGGTATCGAGGCCGCCCGGGCGGTGATCGAGCGGTGTGCCACCAACGCGCCGGCCCATTACTACTTGGCGCTCAATCTCGGGCGGCTGGCCGAGACCAAGACCCTCGGGGCCCTTCCTCTGGTCCGGGAGATGGAAAGCCACCTCCTGCGGGCGCGCGAGCTGGATCCGGGCTTCGATTTTGCGGGGCCGGACCGCACGCTCGGTCTGCTCTACCGGGACGCGCCGGGTTGGCCGTTGAGCGTGGGCAGCCGCAAGAAGGCGCGCCGACACCTGGACGCCGCCCTCGATCGGGCGCCCGGGTACCCGGAAAACCGGCTCAACCGGTTGGAAACGCGCATCCAGTGGCGGGAGAAGGAGGGCGCGCTGGAGGATTACCGCGCGATGCTAGCCCTGCTCCCACAAGCGCGGGATCGCTTTGTCGGGCCGCGGTGGGCCTGGAGTTGGGCGGATTGGGACCGTCGCTGGGCGAGGGCGGAGGTGCAGATTCACGCATGGTTTCCCGAGACCCGTTGAGCCCGGAACCGGTGAGCTTCCCTGCGGATCCGCTTCCCGTCGCGAGGGAAAAGGTCGATGGCCGGCGGGTCCGGGTCGCGGGCCGAACGTGGCTTCAGTTTGCCGGTTGCGACTACCTGGGGCTGGGCCGCCATCCCGCCGTGGCGGCGGCCGCCCGGGAGGCTGCTACCCGGTTCGGGCTCGGCGTGGCCGCCTCCCGCACCACCACCGGCAACCACCCGCTTTACGAGGCGTTGGAGGCGGCATTGACCTCCTTTGCCCGCAGTCCGACCGCCCTCCTGACCGGCGCCGGGTACTTGGCGAACCTGGCCGTGGCACAGGTCTTGGCGGGTCGGGTCGGGGCGGTTTGGATCGACGAACAGGCTCACCCGGCCTTGTTCGACGCCGCCCGGCTTGGCGAGGCGTCGGTCCGCACCTTCCGTCATCGCGATCCGGACGACCTCCGCCGTCGCCTCCGTCGGTCCCGCCGGCGGGGGCGGGTGGCGGTTCTCACCGACGGGGTGTTCCCGCTCACCGGGGAGGTCGCGCCGCTGGCCGGGCTTTTGGAGGTGCTGCCGCCGGATGGTGTGTTGTGGGTGGACGATGCCCACGGTCTGGGGGTGTTGGGAACGACCGGAGCCGGGACGCCGGAGGCGGCCGGAGCCGCCGTGGTCGAGGATGCCCGGCTGATTCGCACCGCCAGCCTCAGCAAGGCCCTGGGCGGTCATGGCGGGGTGATTCTGGGACCGGCCTGGCTGCGGGAGGAAGTCATCCGGCGAAGCCGCCTTTTCCGGGCCAGCACCCCACCACCGTTGCCCGCTGCCGCCGGAGTGCTGGCTGCCGTGCGATGGCTTCAGCGGGAGGACGGGTTGTTGGCGCAACTCAGGCAAAGGATCGCCCTCGCCCGACGGGCTTTTGCCCGGTTGGATCTGCCCGTTCCGGAAACCGCGACACCCGTTTTGAGCTTGCGAGCCGCTTCGTCTGCCCGGGCCGCCGCCATCCAATCCGCCCTGGCCGCGGAGGGCATCCTTGCCGAGCCGGCCAACTACCCTGGCACCGAACAGGGAGGGTTGTTCCGGTTTGCCATCTCAAGGGCTCACACCCCGGGCGACATCCGGCGGCTCGAACGCGGTTTGGCCTCGGGCCTGCGGTCGGCTGCGAGCTCTCCCTGAGGCGAGATGCCGCCGCGGCGAGTGTGACCGAGCCCCGAAGGGGCGGAGGAATGCCAGCCCCGGGCAACGCCCGGGGTTCGAATCGGGCAACCCCATGGTCAGCCCTGAAGGGGAGGCACAGGAGCATGCGAGGGGAATGTGCCGGCTGGTTTGTCGGTGGCTCGGCGTGGCAGGGGCCAGAGGGCGTGTCCCTGAACCGGGAGAGGGGCTGTGTCCCGGTCTGGCTCGCTTGCTTCAGACTGGGGAAAGCGGCATGATCATGCCGTCCAAGCATGACTCGGGAACAGGTTCAGACCGCGATCGATGAGGGAATCCCATTCGAGATCCGGATGGCGGACGGGATGAAGTACCGGGTTCGGGAGCGATACCAAGTCGCTGTGGGCAAGACTGCCGTGGTCGTGTTCGACGACAAGGACTTGGTTCACGTGCTTCCTCTGCTGACCATGACCGGGATCACGTACCTCAAGAGGGACGGCAGACGTTAGCGACGGGCTTCGGTGGCCCGTGGAGGGGGTGTTCAAAACCCGATGGACGCGCCGCCATCGACCGGCAGGACCGCACCGGTGATGAACCGGGCGGCGGGGGAGGAGAGGAACACGGCGGCATGGCCGATGTCCTCCGGGTTGCCGAACCGACGCATCGGTGTGCGGGTCAGGATGCGGTCGCGGCGGGCGGGGTCGCCCGCGAGGGCTTGGTCGAGCATGTCGGATTGAATCCAGCCCGGGGCGATGGCGTTGACCCGGACACCGTGGGCGGAGACTTCCGCGGCCAGGGTCCGGACGACGCCCAGCATCGCGGTCTTGGCCGCCGAGTAGGCGACCACGAAAGGCACGCCGAACAACGAGGCCATCGAGGCGGTGAACAGGACGTGCCCGTGGCGGCGTTCGATCATGCCGGGGAGGACCGCCCGGGTCAGGGCGTGCGCCGCCACCAAATGGGTGTTCAACACCGCTTGGAACTCGGCCGGCGTGGTGTCCACGGCCGGTTTTTTCAGGTGGATGCCGGCGTTGTTGACGAGAATGCTCACCGGTGAGCCGGCCTGGCGGGCGGCTTCGGCCACGAGTTCCCCGGCCCGGTCCAGCTCGGTCACGTCGTGGGCCACCCAACTCGCGGTCGGGCCGATTTCCCCGGCCGCTTGTTCGAGTCGGTCAGCCCGCCGGCCCACCAGCACCACCCGGGCGCCGGCGCGGGCGAGGCATCGAGCCATCCCGAAGCCCAGCCCGCTGCCGCCGCCGGTGATCAAAGCCACTTCCCCGTCGAGTCGGAACGGATCCTGCGATTGGTTGTTCGTCATGGTCGTCGTTGTGCGGTCTCGTTCGCTGGCAGGCGCCCGGCGAACGCGGTTCCGAGACTTTGCCACAGTCGTCAAGCCCCCCGGCTTCGTCGGCTCGCAGTGCCCGGGCGGGACTTGCCGCCGGGCGGGCCGGGCGTACCATCGGCGCCATGCAACTGGAAGATCACGCGGGTGATGTGGTCGCCAAGGCCCGGCAGCATGCCGGCTTGGAGCTCGATCAAGTGGCCGCCGCGGCCGGGGTGGACGCCGGGCAATGGCGGCGATTCGAGTCCGACGGCCGGACTCCCGAGGGGGTGAACTGGACGGCGGTGGCCGGGCTGCTGGGGTTGGACGCCGCCAAGCT
>RFJD01000442.1 GCA_003695015.1 Verrucomicrobiota bacterium
GTGCACCGGGAGGTTCTGGAGGGCGGTTCCGACGGCGACACCTGCACGAGTTGTCACGGCGAACACCGGCTTCCCGTCCGCAAATGCCACTGGAAGTAGCGTGACGGGCCCGGCCGCGGGGAAGGAAGGGCAAACTCTTCATCGTGGATTCCTGAACCGAACGACAGGCAGGACGAGGGCGCGGGCGGGTGCGCTTGGAGGGTTGCGAGCAGGACAGGCGGGGATCGTTCTTCGAGGAACCCGACCAGCACTGCCAGCGGCGCATCGCGAATCAACGCGGCGTTGCCCTGCAGTTGATCATGGCGGGACCGTGATCGGCCCTTGTCCGCAAAGGGTCCCGGCCCAGTGGTTGCGATGCTCCATTCAGATCCAGTGTCCGGACGCGAGCGGGGCCTCGGGGTGGCCTTGCCAGTCACCGCCTACGGCAGACAGACGGCCTTTTCCCATTGTCCGATGGGCTTGTCGGGGTTCGGTGTCAGCACGCAGGCCTGGCCCGAGGGCAGCCCGCTGCCGAAGGACAGTCGGCAACCCGCCCCGAAGAAGAACCGGTTGAGCACGAACTCCGGCGTGGCCGAGTTGTCGTAACGCAGCGATACCCGGTCGCTGACCTGGTCGAGAGGCGCCGGTTCGTCCACGCCGATGCGGCCGGTGAGTTGGCCGCTGAGCGAGCCGTTGTTGCTCAGCTTGAACTTCACCTTCATCGCGCCGAGATAGAGGTCCTGTTCGTTGCGGAACTTCAATGTCGTGGTCGTCGTGGTGCGCTTGAACTCGACGTAGTTGTCGGCGTCGGCGCTGGAGGGACCGTCGAGGTCGAAGCCTGCGAGATCGATGGCCGGCAGTGGCGCGCGCAGGGTGAAATCCCGGCTGTCAAAGCTGGACGGCGGCACATCCAAGGTGCTGTCGGCCCAGAGTCGCGGTGAAGCCGCCGAGTTCAGATAAACGCGCGGCAATGCCACCGCGGCCACTCCTTGCAGCGGGTTGGCAACGACGTTAATCCGGGCGTTGCCGGACGGATGCGGCGCGATCCGGACCGGGCCGGCACCCACCCCCCCGGCGGGAATGTCGGCGTCGAACGTGAACGACCCGTCGGCGCCGAGGCTCGCGCTGGCCCGCAGGTATTCGCCGTTGCGGAAGAACTCGAGCAACAGGTCGTTGGCCACGAGGCTGAACGTGTTTCCGTCGAACACCGGCCCGAGTTGCGAACCGGCGTCGGCATGCAAGCGCACCGCCCGCAGGTCGGCGAGCTGCGTGCGCGTGGTGAAGGTCAGCGGCGCCAGCGCGGGCAAGTCCGGATTAACGACCAGGCTGTAGGCGCGCGTGACGCTCCAGCCGCCGGTCGGGCGGGCCAAGGCGCGCAGCGTGCCGTCGAGCGCGAGCCGCAGGGCCGGGTTGGCCGGGTCGAGCCCGACGCCGAACTCGACGCTCGACGGCCCCATGGCCAACAAGCCCGGCGCCAGCGGCAGGTCGTCCAGGGTGGTGAATCGCGCGAAGGCCCGGCGATTGGGCGCGTTGGTCTGGAGGTCCACCTCGAAGGCGAACTCGGTCGGTGGGAAGGTCGATCCGTTCAACACCTGCAAGCCCGGACTGAGCGCCGCCAACTCGAACAACCCGGTCTGGATGTCAAAGCGCCAACTGCCGGGCGTGATCTCGAGCAGTTCGGCATCCGCAAAGGCGGGCGCATCGGACGGAACCAGCACCCGGATGCGGCTGCTGGTCAGGCTGCCGTAAGCGCGCGTCAGCGACAGGAACAGCGCGCCTTCCACCTCGAACTCGCTCCCGCTGCCATTGCCCAGCCACGGCAGGGTCAAGGTGGCTTCAGTGATCTTCACCCACGGCCCAAACGCGACGTCGTTAGGCGGGATGAATCTGCATTGTCCGGTCTGCACCGGCGGTTCGGAAACCGCGCCGGCGATTTGCGAGGGCGCGTAGCGCGCGGTGAAGCGCTCCACGCTTTGGCCGGAGACGAAGGTCAGCGTGCCGCCCGCGCCCGGATCCCAACGCTGGAACTCGTAGGGCACGCCGTCGCGCGTAAACGATCCCGGCGCCTGCACGGTCACGGTGGCGCCGCGCTGCAACTGTCCGGCGCCCGGCGCGCCATCCACGATGCTGAAGGCGGCCGGCGTGACGACGTTGCTGCCATCGACGGTCAGGGTCGCGCCGGACGGCTCGGAATCGAGGACCACGACCTCCGAAGGCGCGACCGCGACTGCGATCAGTTCCACGACGGCCACGCCGTTGGCGGCATCCGAAAGCAGCTCGAGTTGTCCGCGATAAACACCGGGCGCCGCCGCCTCGAAGGTGACTTCAACCTGCCCGCTTTCTCCGGGATCGAGGAACGGGCCCTTGTTGAACTTGATTCCGGCATCGAAGGCGACGGTGTCCTGGCGCACCTCCAGGTCATGCAGGTTCAGGCGCGCTTGGCCGATGTTCTGCACGGTCACCAAGACTCTGTGCGAGGAGCCGGCGAGGACGGAGCCGAGGTTCACCTGGGCCGGCGTCAGCAGATAACCCAACGGCGTAAAGTCCGGTTTGCGGTTGGCGGCGATGGCTTGGAAACTCAGCTTGTCGGTGGCCGGGTCAGAGGTGTTCACGTCGATGTTTGCGCCGAACACGCCCGCGCCGCCGAACTCGAACCGGACCACGAAGAGCGTCTCGCCGCCGGGCGGGACCGTTTGCACGCCGCTTGGGGTGATGGGGAACCGACCATTGTCCGAGACCAACTCGGCAGTGAGCGGCGCGGTGCCTTCGTTGGCGATGCGCAGTTCGCGGGTCACGCGTTCGCCGACACCGATCTCGCCGAAGTCCAGGTCGCCGGCATTGATCACCGCCACCGGTCCGCTGATGGGCGTGGTGCGACGATGGAAGATGTCGCCGTCATGGCTCACCGCCCAGACCTCGCCATTCAACGCCGCCATGCCGCGAAAGTCGGCTACGGTTTCCGCGCTTTCGGCAAACCAGGAGAACCCGCTGGAGGAGGAGCGGCGCAACGTGCCGTTGTTGCCGGCGGCATAGAAGGCGTTACTGGCGCGCACGACAGCGTACAGGTCTTCCCGCGTTCGCGAGTCGCGAATGGTCCAGGTTGAGCCGCTGTCGAAGGTGCGCAGAATCAGGCCGCCATCGCCCACGATGATGTAATTGGCGCGGCTCGTGTCGCTCACCGCCACCGCACGCAGATGCGCCTCCGCTGAAACATGGCGAGGCAACACAACCGGCTGCCACGTCTTGCCGCCGTCGGTGGTCTTGAGGACCGTGGCGTTCTCGCCCACCGCCAACCCGACGCTGGCCGTGCCGAAAGCGATGCCGCTGAGCGGACTGGTCCCTTTCGGCACCGCACCCAAGCTGAATCGCCCGGGCGTCGTCTCGGTGACGATCCGTCCGCGTCGATTGTCTTCACCGGCAAACGCCACGAGCCCGGCGGCCCGGTCGCGCACGGTCACCGCGCGCCAGTTGAACGATGCGCCGTTCAGCGCGCCATCGGTTTGCGGGATCCAAGTGCTGCCGCCGTTCGAGGTGCGATACAGCCGACCCGACCCGCCCGCGATCCAGCCGGTGCTCGTGTTGACGAAGGTGATAGCCCGCAGGTCCGGCGCGTCGCGCAGGAAGTCCTCGCCCCACATCTGGCCGCGCGCCAGGCCCTTGAGCAACGCGCCGCGCAAGCCCACGGCCACGCCGCGGTCGTCGCTCTTCATGGCGATGGCCGTGAGGTGTTCGAGGCCGGTGCCGCGCCGCTGGCGATACCAGAAGCGATTGCTGCCCTGGCCGGTCAGCGTCACGGAAACCCCAGGCGCGTCAGGGTCGTTGCTGCTGAAGGTCAACTGGCCGTTCGCGGCGGCTGTCGAGGTCGGCGTGAAGCTGACGACGATGTCGCGCGATTGCCCGGCCGGGATGCTCAACGTTGCGCGATCATCGCTGAACGGCGCGGCCGTGCTGATCGCGCTGAGCGTGAGGGTGGCGTCGCCCAGGTTCGAGACGCGCACCGATTGGCTCCGCCTGCCACCCAGTGGCGTGAGGCCGAAGTCGATCGCAGCCACGCTCACGTGCAGCATGGGAAAGACCGTGGCCGTGCCGGTCAGCGGAAGGGTGACCAGCGGGTTGGCGGAGTTGTTGGCGAGCGTGAGGGTGGCGTTGTGCGCGCCGGCGCTCATCGGCGTGAACCGCACCTTCAACGCCGCCTGCCGCGACGGGCCCAACACCACGCGGCTCGGCTCCACACTCCAGTTCACCCCGTCGCTGACGCCAGCATCGATCACGAGCTGGCCGCCGTTGGGATTGCTGTTGGCCACGCGCACGAACTGGGTTTGCGAGTCGCCCAGTTCGGTCGAGAACGGCGCGACGCCTCGCCCACTCAACACCGGCGCATGATCGACCGGCTCGAAGCCCAGCTCGATGCGGCCGGTCACGGCAGCCAGGCCGTTCAGGTCCATCGTGCGCGTGCCGCTGTCGAAGTAGATGCGTCCGTCACTCGCGATGAACAGGCAGGTGGCCGAGTTGCCGCCGGTCTGCAGGGTGCTTTCGTGATCGGTGCCCGGGAAGAGCGTGAACACCAGACCGTTGGGAATGGTCAGCCGGATTTCAAACGACTCGAGCCCCTTTCCGCTGACGTGGGCGATGAACGGAATCGGTTGCCCGGCGCCGTCGGTCATCGGTTCGGCGCGGAACAGCACCGGCCCGGTCGGGTCGAGCGGGCTGTGGATTTCAAGCGCGCCGTTCAATTCGAGCGTGGCCTGCCACGATTGTCCGGGAACCGTCGAGAAGGTGAACGACGTGAAGCCGGAGACGTCGTTCGTGCCGTAAATGAACCCGCTGAGGTTGCCCAGCATCGGCACGGTGACCGCCGCGGCATCGAGGCTCAGGTTCAGGCTCGAGCCTGCGGCCGTGCGTGTCACGCGCAACATGCCGCCGAGCAGGTCGTCGGGATTGGCGTCCGCGGGTAACGGCCGCACGTTCAGGAACGGCCCCAGATCGATCGGCGTCATCGCGCCCTCGATGGCGAGGTAATCCTGTCCGACCTCGGCGCCGCTGTTGAACGCCAGCAGGCCGTTGCGGAACTCGAACGCCTGCGCCGGCCCGCCGTTGAACGAGAACGCGCCCGGCAACGCGATGGTGTTGACGCGCGCCCGTCCGTTGAGCGCCGGGAACAAGGACGGCTCAGGCGACCCGGTCATGGCCAACGCCATCTCCGGAATGTCGATCAACAGCCGCTTGTCCGGATCGGGATCGGTGAGGTTGAACCCGAAGGTGAAGCTGCCGATGGCCACGAGCCCGCCGTTGCGGCGCGCGAGGGTGTAAGGCCCGGGATTGTTCGGGTCGGGATCGGGGAAGCGAATCTCGCCCGTGTAACCGGGCAGCGCGTAACCCGGCTCGAACCGTGGCGAGTAGGCGAACAAGCCGGCGCCGGAGTTGAACTGCATGAACCCGGACAGCTCGGGCGGCACTTGCAGGTTGAGGTCGGCTTCGAGCGACACCTTGGGCAGCGTGTCGGTGATGCGGGCGATGGCGTTGGCCAAGGCGGTTTGCTGATCCGCGGGCGTCGCACCGGGTTGCAGGGCGGCGGCCAGCGCGTTCGAGACGATCAACAACCGCGCCTCGGGCTGAAGGTCCTCCGCCGTCATCCCAGGTGGCAGTTGGTTTGCATCGTTCTCCAGGATGTATTCGGCCGAGCGGATCTGGAACTCGATCTCGCCCTGCACGAAATCGTTGAGCCAGGTGCCTTCCGGCACGGCTGCGCTGAGCCGGAACAAGCCCTGCGCCGGGTCAGCCACGAGTTCGCCTTCGGCCACCGGTAGGCCGAGGATGGGCGCGTTGACGTTGCCGCGCATGAAGAATTGCTCGACCGGATACGAGCCCAGCCCCTGTGTGATCAGCGTGGTTTCGTCGATGCCGGCGATGGCATCGATGA
>RFJD01000443.1 GCA_003695015.1 Verrucomicrobiota bacterium
CCTCGATCGCCTTGGCGCCGCCCAGACGGGCCAGCGTCCCCAACAACGCCCGAAGTTTCTCGCGGTCACCATCGGCGCGCTGGATCAGCGCCTCGGCCAAGGCCGGCCCGTTCTCCACCCGGGCGGCAATCTGCTCCAAGGCCCGCCAACCTTCGCGGGACGGCGCGGCCATCACCTCTTCGGCCAACGGCAGGAACTCGTCGTCCGCCCCCACGCGGGCCAACCCTTGAATAGCCGGTTCCCGCAGTTCTTCGTGCTTCCGGACGAGTTCGAGCAACAGGCCGCCCACGCCGGGGGCGTTGCGGTCCACGAGGGCTTGCAGGGCCGTCTCCCGCCAAGCCTTCGGCACGTCCTCGGCGCCCGAAACCACCTCACGCAACACGCGGTCCACCGGACGTCCGCCCAACTGGCGCAACGCCCGGCGGGCCAGGGCGGCCTCGTCCTTGGAACCGGCCGTGGCCCGGTCGAGCAACGGTCCCACACAAGCGGCATCCCCCACCTCACCGAGCCGCTGGATGGCCGCCAAACGAACGGCCTCCGACGGCTCGGCCAGCAAATCCGCCAGCGCCTCTTGGGCCTCGCCGCCCAGACGGCCCACGATCTGAACCGCCGTTTCGTCGGGCACGCCGGGCAGAGCCTCAACCAACACATCCTGCCCCAAACCGCCCATGGCTTCCGCCGCGTTCAGGGCGGTGTGGCGCACCCATGGATCCGGAGCTTCCAGCGCTTCCCGCACCAAGGGCGCGGCGCCCTCAGGATCGAGCTTCGCCAGCCCCACCAAGGCCGCCGCGCGGGGCCCGCGATGGATGCACTCCCGCCAGACCACTTCGTACAACTCCCGTGCCTGGTCCGGCTCCGCGGACCGCGCGGCCTCGATCAACGCCCGGGCGGCCTCGGGAACGCGGTTCATCGCGTCCTCGAGAACCTGCCATGCGCGCGGCGTGCCGACATGCCCCAACGCGCGCGCGGCTTCGTCGCGCGTGGCTTCGTCCGCCAAGGCCCTCTCCAACAACGGCACACAGCGGTCGGCGACGGCGCTCCCCGCGGCCCGCAGGCCCACCGAATGCACGAGCCCGATGCGCCACCGCGCGTCAGCTCCCGACTCCAACGCGCCGGCCAGGGCGTCGAGCAGCACCCGGACGGCGTCCGGGGCCGGGTTGCGTTCCAAGGCGCGGCGGGCGCATTCGCGCACTTCCGGATCCTCGTCCTGCAGGAGGGCGGCCAACGCCGGCAGGGTCTCCGCCCGGCCGATGTATTCGATCTGGCGCAACAGCCAGAGGCGCACCAGCCGGTCGGCGTCGCGGCGCAGGGCCTGATCGGCCAGCCACAGGGCCAACGGTTGGCGTTCGGCCTCATGGCCCGGTGCGGCGGCCGCCAGACACAGCCGTTGCAGGTCCATCTTGGCCTCGTAACGGACCTTGAGGTCCTGGTCGCCCAAGCGCGGCAGCAATTCGCCGGCCCGTTCGACCGGGCTGGCGCCGTGCAAGATCATCGTGGCCGCCGCTCCAACAGCGGCCCAACCACTGGCTCGCAAAACTCTCCAAACGTTCATCGTCACGGTTTCAATAAAGGGCTTTGGGGTTCACACTGTCCGGATCACTGCGTTCCTTGTCGGGCGATGGCCGATCTCAGATGTAGGTGTAGGGCGCTCGGCGCGGCCGATCCAGCCAACGGCTGGCCTCCGGGTCGCCGATGATCTCCTCCCGTTCGGGATCCCAACGCAACGGGCGGCCCAGACGCTCGGCAATGGCGTTGAGGTGGCAGATGGTGGCCGTCCGGTGACCGACCTCGGCCGGACAAATCGGCCGGCGGCGGGTCTTGATGCATTCGACCCAGTTGCTCTCGTGGTGGTTGGACTCGTAGAGGTGGACATCCGTCGCTCCGAGGGGACGGTCCTTCAACGAAGCCGGCACGGTGTCCAGCCGGTCGCCGCGGCTGACGCAAACCTCGCCCTCGGTGCCGATGAACCGGATCATGTGTCCCTTGCGGTCCGGGTGATCCCGCAGAACGCGGACGCCCCCGGGATAGATGTGGGTCTGGTACTCGGTTCCTTCCCAGCCCTTCGGGATGAACTCCACCGGGCCGGTGTGGTCGGTCCCCAAGGCCCACTGGACGATGTCGAAATGGTGGGCCCCCCAGTCACCGTTCTTGCGTGCGCCGTAATCCCAGAAACGCCGCCAGCCGCCGCCGTAGTTCCCTTTGACCCGCTCCTGGTTGTAGGGGTACCACGGCGTCGGACCGAGCCACCGGTCGTAATCGAAGCCTTCCGGGATCGGCTGCTCCGGCAGTTCCTCCGGCGGGGCGAACTGGCCCAGGCCGACGTAGATGGTGTGGACCCGGCCGATCCAGCCGTTGCGGACGATCTCGCAGGCTTTGCGGAAGGCGCGATTCGAGCGTTGCTGGGAACCCACCTGCAGGATCCGGCCGTACTCGCGTTCGACCTCGCTCATGATGCGCCCTTCCCGGACCGTCAGGGTCATGGGCTTCTGCACATAGACGTCCTTGCCGTGGCGCATGGCCATGGTGGAGATGGGAGCGTGCCAGTGATCCGGCGTGCA
>RFJD01000444.1 GCA_003695015.1 Verrucomicrobiota bacterium
CAGGTCGGCCTTCAGGGCGGCGGCCATGGCGATGGCCGTCAGGTCCGAGCCGCCCCGCCCGAGGGTGGTGATGTGGCCCTCGGGAGTCTGGCCCTGAAAACCGGCGACGATCACGACGTGGCCCTCATCCAGCAGGGCGTGCACCTGCTTGGGGGTGATGTTCATGATCTTGGCCTTGGTGTGGACGCCGTCGGTGACGATGCCCGCCTGGGCGCCGGTCAGGGATATGGCCGGCAATCCCAGGGCATGCAGAGCCATGGCCATGAGGGCGATGGTGGTTTGCTCCCCGGTGGCCAGAAGCATGTCCATCTCCCGCTCGGAAGGCAGAGGGGTGATTTCCTTGGCGAGGCGGATGAGGTTGTCGGTGACGCCCTGCATTGCCGAGACCACCACCACCACGCGGTCGCCGTTGCGCCGATAGGAGGCCACCCGCCGGGCCACGTTTTGGATCCGCTCGGTGTTGGCCACCGAGCTGCCGCCGTATTTCTGAACGATCAGTGCCATGGGCAGGCTCAGTTCGATGAGTTGCTGTCGTGTTGCTCGCGCAGGTAGTCGCGAAAGCGCGCGTAATCCGCCGGCAGGGTGTCGTATCGCTCCGGCAGGTCGTCCAACCGGGCCAGGGACGGCGGCGCCTCGGGCGCAAAACCCAGGGTCCGCTCGATCGCTTCGGGGAACTTGGCCGGATGCGCGGTCTCGAGCACGGCCACGGGCAGGTCTTCGCCCGCGCCCTCCGCGGCTTGAAATGCCAGCCAACCCCGCCAGCCGACCGCCCCGTGCGGCTCCAACAACAGGCGGTGTTCGTCCCACGCCTGCCGGATGGTGGCACAGGTCTCTTCGTCGGAGACGGAAACCGAGAAAAGGTCGCGCCGCATCGCCTCGAGGTCGGGCGCCCGGTGCAACCGGCCTTGTTCGTCCATGCGCCCGCCATAGACCGCCACCAGCCGGGCCAGATTGCTCGGGTGGCCGACGTTCATGGCATTGGAGAGACAGGCCCGCGAGGGCTCGACCTTCCGATAGACACCGGTCGCCAGGAACCGCGGGAATTCGTCGTTGGCATTGACCGGAACCAGGAGGCGCCGGAGCGGCAGGCCCATGCGCCCGGCGATCACCGCCCCCATCATGTTGCCGAAGTTGCCCGAGGGCACGCTGAAGATCACCGGCTCCCCGGGCGCGGCAATCCGCGCGGCGGCGTGGAAGTAGTACACGCTCTGCGGCAGAAGCCGGCCGACGTTGATCGAGTTGGCCGAGGAAAGGTTCAGCGGCGCCAGTTCCGGATCCGCGAACGCCCGCTTCACCAGCGCCTGGCAGTCGTCGAACTTCCCCTCCAAGGCGATGGTCCGGATGTTGTCGCCCAAGGTGGTCATCTGCTTCCGCTGGCGGTCGCTGACCTCCCCGCGCGGAAACAGCACGAACACCCGGATGCCCGGCACCCGGTGAAAAGCCGCCGCCACCGCCGAGCCGGTGTCGCCGCTCGTCGCGGTGAGGATCGTCAACCGCCGGCCCTCCTGCGCCAGGAAGTGCCCCATCCACCGGGCCATCATCCGGGCCGCAAAATCCTTGAACGACGCCGTCGGGCCGCGGTCCAGCCGCAACACATGCACCCGGCCGGTCACCCGTTCCAGCGGCACCTCATAATCGTACGCCTCCTCGCAAAGGACCCGCAGCCGCTCCGGTTCGATCAGCCCCTCGGTGTAGCGGCCCAGCACCCGGAAGGCGATTTCGGCGTACGACAACCGGCCGAATTCGGCCAGCTCGGCCGGATCGATCCGCGGAAACCGCTCCGGCAGGTACAACCCGCGGTCCGGCGCCTGGCCCCGCAGCAACGCCTCGCGCAGGTCCGCCGGCGGCGCCTCTCCGTTGGTGCTGTGGAATCGCAGCAAAGCCATGGGGTCAGTCCTTGCCGCCCTCGAAATCCTCGACCCGGTACATCACCGCCGGCCCGTGCACGACCTTCAACTTCCGGATGCGGTCCAAGGCCTCCTGCATGGCGGAGTTGGGCGCGTCGTGAATCATCAGGATCAACGGCACCGTCCTGCCCTCGTGTCCCTCCGGCTGCATGACCGAGGAGATGCCGATGCGCGCCTCCCCCAGAATCGCCGCCACCCGCGCCAGCACCCCGGGCCGGTCCGTCACCGTCAACCGCACGTAGTAACGCGAAACGCATTCGCCCAACGGCCGGACCGATCCGTTCTGTTCATGCGGCCGGAACGCCGGCACCCGGTCCGGCACCCCGTGCTTCAGGTCCAGCGCCGCGTCGGCAATGTCCGCCAACACCGCGCTGGCGGTCGGATCCTGCCCCGCCCCGCGACCGTAGAAGAGCGTTTCCCCCACCACGTTGCCCCGCACGAACACGGCGTTGAACGAATCGGACACGCTCGCCAGCACATGCTGCCGCGGCACCAAGGCGGGATAAACCGCCACCTGGATCGTGCCCGCGGGCGAACCGTCCGGCCGCCGCTTCGGCCGCAGCCGCTTCACCACTCCCAGCAGCTTGATCGAATAGCCCAACTGCCGCGCGAACCGGATGTCCTGTTGCGCGATGCCCCGGATGCCTTCCACATGGATGTGCTCCGGCCGCACCCAGAACCCGTGCGCCAGCGAGGCCAGGATTCCGATCTTGTGCTGCGAGTCCCAGCCGTCCACGTCCAACGTCGGGTCCGCCTCGGCGTAACCCAGGCGCTGGGCCTCCGCCAACACCTCCTCGAAATCCGCCCCCTCGGCCTCCATCCGGCTGAGGATGTAATTGCACGTCCCGTTGACGATGCCGTAGATGCTCTCGATCCGGTTCCCGATGAACCCCTCCCGCAGCGCCTTGATGATCGGGATGCCCCCCGCCACGCTCGCTTCGTAGTACAGGTTCGCCCCGTGCTCGCGCGCGGCCGCGAACAACTCCTCCCCGTGGGCCGACAGCAGCGCCTTGTTGGCCGTCACCACCGGCTTGCCCAACCGCAACGCCGCCAACGCCATCTCCCGCGCCACCGTGGTGCCCCCGGCCAGCTCGACCACGATCTGGACCTCCGGATCCTCGACCACCTCCCGCCACGAGGTGGTGAGCAACTTCTCCGGAATCTCGACCTTCCGGGGTTCGTCGAACGCCTTGACGGCGATGCGTTTGAGGCGGACCCGCACCCCGGCCCGCGACGCCAGCAGAGACACCCCGCCGGTGTGGAGCGCCTTGTAAACGCCCCCGCCCACGGTGCCTCCGCCGATCATGCCCAACGTCACTTGGTGCATAGGGCGGCAAGATTGTCTAACGTTTGAACTCCAGACAATAAGAAAATTCTGAATCCTCCACAAGCTGAGCGGATTCTGTGACCCGAGGATCTCCGCCCCCGAACCGTCTCGCCCCCACCCGGCACCGCCGACCTCCTCCCCTCCCGATGGCCCCCTCTCCTGTGCCGGGACCATCTCGGCTCCACTCACACTGTGGTGCGCCCATCCTGGCTGCGCTTCGGCATGGCCGGAGCGGCCGACCAAGGACGTTGTTCGGCCTCCTTACCTCCGCCGCTACGCGGACCAATCGTAGCCGCCGAGGTCACGAGGCGGATGGGCCGGCCGGAAGCCGGCACCACACCACTCTTGAAAGTGCGCCGGCCGACCGACCTTTCCCCACCCCGTCCTCTCCAACCCCGGGCCAGGCCCGCCCCCCGGCTCCGGTAGAAAACGATCGACCCGGCCCCCCCTATGTCGGGCGGCCGGGTCGAATCGGTTCATGCACCGGCCGGCTCCGCTGCCGCGGAACCGACCGCCATCGAGTCCGCGCTCAGAGTTTGGCGGTGATCTTCTCCTTCACGTACTTGGCGGCGCACTTCTCGCAGCAGAAGTAAACCGCCTGCGTCTGCACCTCGTACAGCACCGGGCCGTCCTCGGCATCCTCACCACTGACCGGGCATTTCCCCGGACCTTCGTCCACCATCACCACGTTGTGGGCCTGGATGTACTTCTTGCGACACTTGTTGCAGCAGAAATACACCTTGCGGCCCCGGTCGATGACGAAGACGTCGGCTTCGGCCGGCTCGCCGCTGATCACGCACTTGCCGGGGCCGTCGTCCTTGATCGCCGTGCCGGGGTGCTTCGCCGCGTACTTGCGGGCGCACTTGTTGCAGCAGAAGTGAACCGCCTTGACGGTCGAGACCAGCATCCGCGTCGCCTTGTCGGCAGGTTTGCCGCTGAGCGGGCAGGCGCCCGGCCCCTCGTCCTTGACGTGCAGGATCTGCTCGAACTTGCCCCGGCATTTCTCGCAGCAGAAGGCCACCGGCTTGCCGTTGACGTTCAGGGTGCACTCCGGATCGACGTCCTTGCCGCTGACGGGGCACTTGGCTTCACCGGCCGCAAGGCCGAAGGTCCCCAGCGCGAAGCTGGCCAGAAGGATGGAAGCGAGTCTTTTCATGGCTATTATTCAGGTTGATCGCCTGCCAGATTAGCCCTCGTCCCCGGCCGACGCAAGCGCGTTTGGTCGCAGGTGTCTTTCGAACCACGCCAGCATCGCCTGCCACATCTCCGGCGTGCAAACGTGCCCCACGCCGGGAAAGATCCGGGACTCGAAGGCGTTCGGCGTGCCGTAGAGCCGGTACACCTGCCGGACCTTGGCCTCGATGGCGCGGATGCCCTCCGCCGGCGAACCGGGGTCGTGGTCGCCGTTGAGCAGCAACAACGGCCGCGGCGCCGCCAATGCCACCACCGCTTCGGTGTCGAAGTGCTGGAGCATGCCCGGCACGTAGTAGTAGATGCCGTGCTCGTTGAGGCCGCCCCGGGCGATGAGGTCTTGATAACGCGTCATGCAGGCCAACGCCACCCCGGCCCGCAGGCGTTCGTCCAAGGCCATCAACCACCACGTCCGGGTGGCGCCCATGCTGATGCCGGTGACCCCCACCCGCTGGGGATCGATCTCCGGCCGGCTCAGCAGATAATCCAAGGCGATCAGATCGTCCCGCAGCAGCATTCCCCACAACGTCCGGCCGTACCACAGGTTGAACTTCGCCGCCGCGGCCTCCCCGTCCGCCCCGCGCGCCGACAGTCCGCCCGGTCCCCGCCCCTGCCTGGCCCCGAAGCAGGGCGCGTCGATGGCCAACACCGCGTAACCCCGCCGCACCAAGGCCGGCCCGGGCGGCTCGGGGGTGTGTTCGCTCTCGAACAACTCGATCTTGCCCTTGTGGTACTCGTTGCCGTGCCAGTGGCAGTAGAGAATCGCCGGCACCGGCCCGCGTCGCTGCCGGGGCAGCAACAACACGGCGGGAATCTCTTCGCCGGTGCCGTTGTCGATCCGGATTTTCTCGGTCTGGGAATGGGTTCCCTCGAAAACGCCCTCGACCCGCGCGCGCACCGGCCGGGGCCGCAGGGGCAATCGCCCCAACAGACGCCACAGCGTGGTCTGGGTCTCCCGACGCTGCCGGATCCAGGCGTCGATGTCGTCCGGCACGTTGAACTCCGGCACCGGCGGCACGTGCGCCCAATGCGCGGCGATGATCGGATCCGGACCCTTGTCCATGACGTTGCGAACGATCCGGCGGCCGCAGGGCAAACGCCAGTTCAAATCCCACGGCCCGAGCCGGCCGCGGATCAGTCCCTCCGCGGGAACAGAGGCGTCGGCGCCTGGGTCCGGTGTCCCGGCGCCAACCCGCCCCAAGCCGCCAGTTCGAACCGGTCCGGCGCCCCTTCGATCCCGAGCTGCTCGTAGATGCGCCGCCCGGTGTCGGGCAGGAACGGGTGGATCAACACCGCCAGGATCCGGCACGTCTCGACCAGGTTGTACAGGATCTGATCGAGCCGTTCGGCTTGGGCGGGGTCCTTGGCCAGTTTGAACGGCGCAGTCTGGTCGATGTACTGGTTGGCCCGGTCGATCAACGCCCAGATGCGGATCAGCGCGTCCTGAAGGGCATGGCGCCGGCAGTGTTCCAAGACCTCCGCCACCGCCGTCCCGACCTCCGGAGCCAGTTCATCGTGTCGGGCGGGAACGACGCTCTGCCGGTAGCGTCGCAGCATCGCCAACGAGCGGTTGATCAGGTTGCCCAACCCGTTGGCCAGCTCGGCCTGGTAACGCGAGGCGAACCCGGCGTCGGTCCAGTTCCCGTCGGGCCCGATGTCCAGTTCCCGCACCACGTAATACCGGAAGGCGTCCAGCCCCCAGTCGCGGATGACGGCCACGGGATCGACCACGTTGCCGGTGGTCTTGCTCATCCGCTGGCCGTCCTTCTGCCACCAGCCATGGGCCAACACCTGTCGCGGCAACGGCAGCCCCATGGCCTTGAGCATGATCGGCCAGTAAACCGCGTGGAACTTCAGGATGTCCTTGCCGATGACGTGGATGTCGGCCGGCCATAGCCGCAGCTCGGGGTTCGGTTCGATGCGCACCCCGGCAGGCAGCCACCTGCCCAACGCGTCCAACACCACCGTGTCCCCGCGCATCCCCGGCAGGCTGGCGTAATTCACCAACGCATCGAACCACACGTACGTCACGTAATCCGGATCGAACGGCAGCGGGATACCCCAGCTCAACCGCGCCTTCGGCCGGGAGATGCAGAGGTCCTCGAGCGTGTTGTTCCGCAGAAAACCCAGCACCTCGTTGCGCCGATAGTCCGGCGCCACGAACTCCGGGTGTTGCTCGATGTGCTCGATCAGCCACTGCTGGTGCCGGCTCATCCGGAAATACCAGTTGTCCTCGACCAGCTCGATCACCTCGCCATAGGCGGGATCGAACGTGCCGTCCGGCCGCCGGTCCCGGTCCGTCAGGAACGTCTCCTCCTTGGTGCTGTACCAGCCGCGATAGGGCGCCTTGTAGAAGTCGCCCTGCTCGTGGAGCTTGGCCAGAATGGCTTGGACGATCGCCTCGTGCAACGGATCGGTCGTCCGGATGAAGTCGTCGTTCGAAAGTCCCAGCGTCCGCGCGAATTCCTGCCAGACCTCCGCCAGCGCATCGCAGTAGGCCCGCGGATCCTGCCCCTCCGCCACGGCCGTCTGCTGCACCTTCTGCCCGTGCTCGTCGGTCCCTGTCAGAAAAAAGGTCGGCTCCCCCATCGCCCGGTGGATGCGGGCAATGACATCGGTGATGACCTTCTCGTAGGCATGCCCCAGGTGCGGCTGGCCGTTGACGTAGTCGATCGCTGTCGTGACGTAGAACCGTTTGTTCATTCGCCCGCCGAGTGTGCCCGAAGCGTCCCCGCTTGGCAAATCCGCCCCCGGCCTCGTTGACCGCCCCCCGCCCCACCGGCCATAGTGACCCCGTGACGCGGAAAGGACCGACGACCGTGTGGGAACGCTTCCGGCGGTTTCTGGCCGGACGCGGCCTGCGCGTCACCGCCCCCCGCCGCGCCATCGTCGAAGCCGCCTTCGCCACCACCACCCATTTCTCCGCCGACCAATTGCTCCTCTGGGCCCGCCAACGCGATCCCCGCGTCTCCCTCGCCACCGTGTACCGCACCTTGGGATTGCTGGTCGAAAGCGGCCTGGTCCGGGAAATCGAACTGGGCGGCGACCGCAAAGTTTACGACCCCAACGTCGCCCACCGCCCCGAACACCTTCACCTCATCTGCGCCGATTGCGGGCGGATCGTCGAATTCGATCACGACCAGCTCGGCCGGCTCCTCAAACAGGTGGCCCACGAACTGGGCTTCGAGATCGTCTCCCATCGCCTCCAAATCACCGCCCGCTGCGAACGCCTCCGCCTCACCGGCCACTGCCCTCACCACGACCACCACGCCCGCCCGTCCACCACCCGGTCGCCCCGCCGCCCGGAACCTCCCCACGCCGGGGCCTGACCCCCGAATCACCCCACCTTCCCGGTCCTGCCATCACACGCCTCGTTCGACGCCGCCTCTCCCCGGACACCTCTTGCCCGCCGCGGCCTCCCACCGTATTCTTTTCGCCAATCCGACCACACCGCGCCAATCGTCCCATGCAGGGTCGCGACCGCGCATTCACACTCATCGAGCTGCTGGTGGTCATCGCCGTGATCGCCACGCTGGCGGCCTTGTCGCTGCCCGCCTTGAGCCGCGCCCGCCGCCATGCCGAGGCCGCCTTCTGCCTCAACAACCTCCGCCAGTGGGGCCTGGCCACCCAGCTCTACGCCCTCGATCACGACGACCTCCTCCCGCCCGAAGGCTCCCCCAACCCCTCCGACACCGCCACCAACGTCGGTTGGTACATCCAACTGCCCGCCGTCCTCGACCTCCCCCGCTACCACGACATGCCCTGGCGCACCAACCCGGCCGGCGCTCGAGATCCCTACGC
>RFJD01000445.1 GCA_003695015.1 Verrucomicrobiota bacterium
CGCGCCTCGGTTCCTGCGGCATGGTGGCCTCGGGCGCCGAGCCGATCAGGAACCCCGCCCCACCGCCACCGGCGCGATGCCCGCTTCGACGTCCTTCAGACGAGCCGTTTTGCCGGCGGTGACCGTGACATCCGGTCCATCCCGCAGCCGCCGCACCCATCCATTCGATCCGGGTGTCAGCCACTTGAGCTTGTAGTCGCCGGTCGGAATGTGACGAAACCGGTAACGGCCCTGCTCATCGGTCACCGTCTCGAACTCGACACCATGCTTGACCGAACGCAGCAGCAGAAACCCGGAAGACTCCAGCCGTACCAACCGAACCCGGCACCCGGGCAGTGGCTTGCCCTTCCACAAGATCCGCCCTTCGGCGTCGCCGAACTCGACCGGCGGCTCCACTGTCACCTGACCGGGAACGGCTTTGGCCGCCGCCGGCTTGGCTGCGGCCGGGGCGGGGGTCGGCGGCCGCGGTGCCGGGGCGGCAACACTCTCCGACGGCCGGCTCGGACCCGACGGCGGTGCCGGGGCGACGCCGGGAGCCGGTTTCGGGCTTTCCAGCAATTCCCGGCGCAATTCCTCCAACACCTCGCGTTTGATCTCCTGTTTGAGCCGCTCGTGGGCTTGGTTTACTTCCGCGGCGGCGTCACCGAGTTGTTGGCACAACTCGGCCAAAACCTCCCGCTTGATCTGCTGTTTGAGGGCCTGGAGCTCGGACGCCGACAACGTCTCCTTCCCGCCAGCCCGCAAATCTGCCGGGCTCAGCCCCAGAGCCAGCCCCAAGATCCAAGCCAGGACCATGGCCGGCGCCCGTCGCCCTCCGCCGATGCATTGGCGTTTACTCATGCTTCTGTCCTTCTTTGATTTCCCAGACCGAGATGCAGGGATAGAGACGGAAAAAGAGGAAAAAGGCGAGGGCAAATCCGGCGCACCAGGAGGCCAACACACTCCATTCGACCCAGGAGGGCTTGTAGTGCCCCACTCCCCAGGACAGGAACGGATGAGCCTTGGTGGGAACCACGATGAGGTACCGCTCCAGCCACATGCCCAGCAACACGGCGGAGGCGGCGAAGGTCATCCACCCGGGTGTCCGGGTTCGTTTGCGGCACAACACGGCCATGGGAATGACCAGGCAGGCCACGATCATGCCCCAAAACGGCCAGGCATAAGCGCCCACGAACTTGTCCATCCAGACGACCCGTTCGGTGGGGCTGCGGCCCAGATAGGTGATGAGGTACTCGCCGAAGGTGAAATAGGTCCACAGGCAGCACATGACCAAAAACAGTTGTCCCAGGTAATCGTAAATGTGGGGCGTGAGGTACTTCTCCAGCCGCCAGGCCCGCCGCATGATGGTCATCGCCACCACCAACGCCCCGATCCCGGAGTAGATGGCGCCCACGACGAAATAGGGGCCGAAGATCGTGGAGTGCCACATGGGATTCGCCGTGGTGGCGAAAATCCACGAAACGACCGTGTGAACCGAGACGGCAATGGGGGTGATGAGGACCGCCATCACCGCCACCGCCTTTTCCAAGACCGCCGCCTGCCGGGCGGTTCCCGTCCAGCCCAGGGCGCCTATCCGGTACAGCCACCGTTTGAAAGGCCCGGCCTCCGTGAGCTTGTCGCGGCACAATGCAATGTCCGGGATCAACGGCAGGTAGAGGTAGGTGGCCGAGCCCACCAGGTAGGTGCTGATGCAGATCACATCCCAGAGGATCGGCGAGGTCAGATGCGGGAAGTGGATCACGTTGAGCAGGCGGTCCGGCCGGCCCAAATCCACCACCACACTCATCGCCCCGAATGGCAGCGAAAACAGCGTGATCGCCTCCGCCACCCGGGTCAGGGGGTAACGCCAGCGGGCCTTGGTCAACCGCAGGATCGCCGAAACGAGTGTCCCGGCATGGGAGATGCCGATGAAAAACACGAAGTTGATGATGTAGAATCCCCAGAACACCGGGGCATTCATCCCGGTGACCCCCAAACCCCGGTGAATCTGCCACGCCCAAGCCACCAACCCCCACACGAACACGGCCGCCAGCAGCACCACGCTGGCCCACCAGACCCGACCCGGCGGACGACGCAGGGGCGCCAGGATGTCCCGTTCGATCTCTTGGTCGCTGAGCTTGGGGTTGGGAGGCGTCGCTTCCATGGGGCAAAGGTCATTTCAGGCCGCGCAACCCGGCCCGGGCTTTCAGGTAGGCCACCTTCGGTTTGGTGCCCAGTTCCTCCAGGTAGGTGAAGGAGCGTTGATCCCGGCGCAGCCGGGACACCTCGCTGGCGGGATCATCCAAATCGCCGAAAACGATGGCCTCGGTGGGGCATGCCTCCACACATGCCGGCACGTACTCTCCCGGCCGAAGGGGGCGTCCCTCCAGTTTGGCCTGTTCCTTGGCCAACTGGAGGCGGTGATGACAGAGGGTGCATTTCTCGGTCACGCCCTTGTCCCGCAATTCGACGTCGGGGTTGGTGGCCCTGGATGTCTGCCCCGGCCAGCGGGGCAGGTACCAGTTGAACCACTTCATGGTGTAGGGGCAGGCATTGACGCAGAAACGGCAGCCGATGCAGCGCCAATAGATTTGCGCCACCGTGCCGTCCGGGCTGAGGTAAGTGGCCGAAACTGGGCAAACAAAGGTACAGGGCGGATCATCGCAGTGCTGGCACATCATGGGCGTGAGCCGGGCCGAGACGTGCGGATACTCGCCCTCGATTTCGGGCAGGAACTGCAGCCACCGGATGAGCCGGTCGTCGGCAGCTTCCTGCGGCGAGCCCAGCGCCAGGTTGTTTTCCGTGCTGCAGGCCACCGCGCAAGCTTGGCAGTGGATGCAGCGGTCCAAATCGATCACCATGCCCCAACGCATCAGAGTGCCTCCACGTTGACCTTGGTTTGCGTCCACAACGGCCGCTCCGCCTCGGCGGCCCATTTCACCAGCTCGGCCGGATTGCCGCCCACCTTCCCGGCAAACGCCCCCAGAGTGTGTCCCAACCCCAGGGGCACACAGACCGCGTCCGGGGGCACGCCGGCGTAGAGTTTCGCCCGTGCGTGGATGGTGCCCACTTCACTGGAGAGCTTGACCAGTTGGCGGTCGGCCACCCCCAGTTCCCGTGCCGTCTCGGGGTTGATTTCCACGGTGGTCTCCCACCATTGCCGCAGGTGCGGCCCGACGGCAGAGATCAGGTAAGGCAGGTGGCCTCCCGTCATTCGCAACAGCGCCAGCGGGGTCTCCAGCAGCAGATGGAAGCGGCCGGCCGAGTAGGACGGGGCGGTCCATTCGGGGACCGAGAAGGTGAAGGGGCGGGCGGCTGCCGGGGCGACTTCCAGCTCCGCCACCAACGCCTCCGCATCGGTGGGCATCGGCGAGGCAAGCTTGGGGGCCAGCCGCCGGGCCACCCGCAGCGCCAGATCCAGCGGATCAGGACACTCGGCCGGGGCGGGCATCACCGGCGCCACCTCGCGCACACGAACCTGGCCGCCATCCACGCTCACGAACCGGGCCCGGCGCTCGGCCGGCGGAGCGACGGGCAACACCAGGTCGGCCAGCCGGGCCGTCTCCTGATAAACGTCGGTGAAGACCACCAAGCGCCGGACGTGCTGGAGCGCCTTGCGCCAGCGCGCCGGTTCAGGGGTGGCAAAGGCCGGGTTGGCCCGGTAAACCAGCAGCAGATCGATCTGTCCGCCCGCAATGGCCGCCGGAACGGCCTCGGCCGGACCGGGGCGATGGGCGCCGGACTTCCAGCGCAGCTCCGGTTCCGGCAGCCAACCTCCCTGTTCGCCCACCCGTCCCAACAGCGCGTTCAGAAGCGCCACGGGGCGCTGGTCTGCAAGCCGCCGCCGCGGCCCCAGACACAACCATCGCCGATCCGCCAAATACTCGACCAACCGCGCCACCGCCCCGACTTGGACGCCCGCCTGCTCGCAGGCCCCCGGAATGTCGAACCGTCCCAATCCGGCCACCAAGGCGTCGAATCCCGGCAACCGGGCGGCGGAGGGATGCCACCCCTTGTTCTTCACCAACATGGCGGCCATGGCGAGAGCCACCAGCGGTTCCCGCCCCACCCGGCACGGCAACCATTCGTCCGCACGCATCGAACTCAAGTCCAGTCGCGGCCCCACCGTCACGACCTCCGGCCGGATCTTGCGTTCCTGCCATTGCTTCAACGCCTCCTGGGTCCGCACCGGCGGCATGAGCGCCTGCAGGAAATCAAACCCGAACGCCAACACCCCGGCCGCCTCGGCCAAATCCGGGGTCCACCGCGCCCATCCTGTTGCTTCCTGGAAGGCATCGACCGGCCCATCCCCGTGAACCCAGTCCTCCCAAGCCACGTGGGGAGCCGCCAACGCCGCTCCCAACCGCATCCAAGCCCGGCTGGCCAGTTCCCCGTCCTCACTGACCAAGACGGCCACCCGGCCGCGGGCTTCCTCCAGCCAGGATGCCAGCCGTTCTTCCGCCTCCTCCGCCCCCAACGCCGTCCAGCGGTCCCCGCCCCGCCCCCCGTCGCGAGCCATCGGAACCCGTATCCGGTCCGGGTGGACCAGTTGTTGGGGCAGAGTGTAGGCCCGAAGGCACGGCTTGGGCTCGATCGGCCGCACCCCCACGACCCAATCCCCCACTTTTCGCAGCAGCAGCTCGCAGCCGGCGGGGCACTCGCCGCAGGCCGAGGGCAGCAACGCTTCCGGCAACGCCCGATGCACCCCTCCGGCCTCCTGCCAAGCCACCGGCCCCGGAGCTTTCGGCAGCACCCCCGCCGAGAGAGCGGCCAGCCCGCCGGCGCCCGCCAACAAAAACGAGCGCCGGCTCATCCGACGGCCATCCCCCGCGGGACCCGGGGACGAAACGAGCGGGGAAGCAGGTGGAAGCTCAGGGGACATCTCGCTTTTCATGGGGTGGAAGGGTCAATGGTGACAGGCCAGACAGTCGGTGCTGACCTTTTCCTTCAAGTGGCAATCCACACAACGATTCATGCCCGGCAGATGCGTGGGGAACTCGGCCCGGGTCACCGGCTGATCACGCCGGTTCATGTCGCCGTGGCAGACGGCGCAATCCAGATGGGCGATGGTCACATGGCGCCGGTGCGAAAAAAACACATGCCGCGGCGCGCGCTGGAACTGTTTCCAAGGGATCTCCTCGCCCGCCTTCAAATAGCGGGCCAACTCGGGCGGCGTGGGCGCCGCCCACCGGTTTGTCCCGCCCGCGGCCGCCGCCGCGACGGCGTTCGTGTCCGCTTCGGCAGCGGACCCCGGCGGCGGGATCAGCAGGTGGCAGCTTGCGCAAAAGCTGGTGGGCGGGAGCCCGGCGTGAGTGCCGGTCTCGGCGCCGAAGTGACAGGCGGTGCACTCCATGTGCAGCGCCAGGTGTTTCTGATGCGAATAGGCCACCGGCTGCGAGCGGTCCCGCCACGGTTCCGGCCATGGGTAGCCGGTGGCCGCGCTCAGGACGGCCAAAAGCCACACACCCGCCACCGCCACCGGCACGGCCGCCACCAGCCAGACCCACCACCCTTGCGATCGGGACCTCGTCATTCTTCCTCCTCGTACACCTTCAAGTCCTGCAGGCTGATCAGGTACGCTATCACATCCCGCACGTCCGTCTCGGAAAGGCGGTCCCGCCAGCCCGGCATCGGCAACGGGGCCACGCCTGCCGGGTCCTTCCGCTGAGCCGGATTGCCGTCGAGAATGATGCGGACCACGTTGGCATACTGCACCCCCACGAGTCGCTGGCGGTCGATGCCCAGGTCTTCATCCGCGTCCAACGGAATCCCCTCGTTGAGCGCCTCCAAAGCCGCGGCATGCGAGTCTGCATCCCGCAGGAACAGGCGCTGGCTGATGTTGTTCAACTGCGGGAAGGTCCCGCGCTGGTAATTGGGGTTGATGACCCCACCCTTGCCGTCCACCCCGTGGCAAACCGCGCAGCCCGCCCGCCGGTACACCTCCCGCCCGTGCTCCACCGGTGTGGGCTGCGTGGCTTGGGGGCGGACCGGCGGGCCGGCCGGGTCCAGCAGGGTGCGCGAACGCGGGCTCTCGGCGTACCGCACATACACGGCGGGACTCCAAGCCCACGCTTGCACGGCCAACACCAGATAGAAGGCCAGCAGTCCTCCGCCCACACACCCCAGCACCAAAAGGATGCGCCCCGGCACCGGGTCCCGTGAGTCTGGCTTCTTGGCGGGATTGGACATGGCGACGATGAGGAACGAGCGGAGGCGCGCCCCATCCCCCCCTTCGCCGGCGTCACGCCGGCATGCCATCGGGGACAGGAGCTCCGCCCGGCAGGGTCAACGCCGGCGTCGGCTCTTCTTCGTCAGGGTCACCTGCACCTCCGTCGTCTGCCCGTCCTTGACGGAGATTTCCCGGGGCTCGGACACACACCGTTTGTTCCACGTCTTCAGGACGTAATCCCCGGCGGGCACGTCCTTGATGGTGAACTTGGCCGTCTGGGTTTTGGGATCGACCTTCACGGTGGTGAACCACGGCGTCTCCAAGACGTACAGGTGGGCCTCCATGTCCGGGTGCAGTTTGCACAACAGGACCGCCTCGCCCGGAATGTTGAACGTGTGGCTCCGGACCTCACCCTTGCCCCAGTTGCCCAGGTCCAGGTAGGTGGTCTTCTTCTGGCCCGGCTCCAACACCTGGCAGCAGTCGTCCACGCAGAAGACGTTGTGCTCGACCTCGTCGCTGTTGAGGAAATCCACGGTGGTGCCTTTTTGCACCGCCAGGACATGCGGGATGAAGACCAGCGCCTTCTGGTCCATCACCGCGTGTTTCTTGGGGGGCGGCGGGTACTCGTGGCTGCCTTTCTTCTCAACATAGACCACCACGATGTTGTCGGGCTTGTCGCCGGTGGCCCGCAGCTTGGTGCCGGAGACCTGGAGGGTGCCGGTGACGGTCCCGCCGGCCCACATCGTGCCGGCCAGCCAGCAGGCGGTGGCCAGCCCGAACACTCGGACCGGCATGCCCCGGGAATGGTTCAGGGAGCGGATCGTTTTCATGGTTGTGACGTTCATGAGCAAAGCTGGGAAACGGATCCCGGGCTGGCGGGGACCCC